>JACDBO010000289.1 GCA_013694885.1 Chloroflexia bacterium
CTCACTAGGTAGTCGAGCGGCGAGTTGCGCCGGATCGCGGCCATGATCCCGGTCGGCACGGCAATCACCACGGCGATCACGAACCCGAGGAGTGTCAGGCTCAAGGTCTTGGGGAGGCTGGTGAGGATCGCGCCGGCCACGGTCTCGCTCCCTGTGATCGAGGTACCGAGGTCGCCCACCAGCATGTTGCCGAGCCACGTGAAATACTGGACGAGCACCGGCTCGTCGAGTCCCAGCTTCGCCCGCAGCGCCTCCGCCGCCGCCGGAGAGTACTCCGGGCCGAGCATCAGGAGCACTGGATCCCCCGGTATCATCCGGATCAGGAAGAACACCAGTGTCGCGCAGCCCCAGATGACGAAGACCGCGTGGATCAGCCTACGGACGATGTACTGAGTCATCTGTCGAGCCAGATCTTTTCAAGATAGCGCTGCTCCGGGATCGGCAGGAAGCCCTGGACGTCGGTGGAGAACGCGGCCCGGTCCGGCTCATGAAAGAGGAAGGCGTAGGCGACCTCTTGCTCGACCACGGTCTGGAGCTCCTGCAGGAGTCGCGCGCGCTCTGCTTGATCGCCTGTTTGTCGCTGGGCATCCACCAGCCGCGTGGCCTCGGCGCTGTCGTATTTCGAGGAGTTCGACGGTCCTTCGCGGTGGAAGTAGTTCCACGTTCCATCGTCGGGGTCGGCATCGACCACGCTGCCGAGCAGGGTCATG
This sequence comes from Chloroflexia bacterium, assembly GCA_013694885.1. Lineage (GTDB taxonomy): Bacteria > Chloroflexota > Chloroflexia > Thermomicrobiales > UBA6265 > JACDBO01. Next base: position 711 of record JACDBO010000289.1, read on the forward strand.
TCGTAGTCGCCGGCGGTCCGCCGCTCCACGTAGGCATTGGTCTGCATCTGCTCGATCTGCACATCGAGTCCGATCTCCGCCAGCGCGCCGCGGATCACCTCGGCCGGACGCGGGTTGTCCGAGCTCGAGATCAGGATCGGTTTGACCCCGTTGAGACCCGCTTGCTGGGCAAGGGCCTTGGCTTCGTCGAGGTTGAAGGCCTGCGGGTTCTCAACCTCTTCGGGAGGGCGATAGACCCAGGCAAAGGCGGGTGCCAGCGGCCCCACCGCCGGTGTCGCCAGGCCGAGGAACGCCCGGTCGACGAAGTCCTGCCGGTCGATCGCCTTGGACACCGCCATGCGGGCCACCGGGTTGTCCCACGGTGGGCGGGCGTAGCTCATGGTTAGGCCCGTCCAGTTCGTGCCAGGCGCCTCGACGTAGGTGAACTGGTCGTTCGCCTTGATCTGCTCGGCGCCGATCGACGGCACGATGTCGAGCATGTCGACGTCACCGGCCTCCAGCGCGCTGATCCGGCTGGACGGCTCGGGGATGAGCTGCACGACGACCTTGTCAAGCAGGGGCCGCCCGCCATACCACCCCTCGAAGGCGACCATCTCGAACCCGGACCCGACGCTCATCGACTCCGGCACGAGCATGAACGGGCCGCAGCCGACCGGCGTCAAGCCGAACTGCTGGTCTCCCAGCTCCTCGACCGCGCGTCGGGAGATCGGCGTCAGCGCGCGGCCCGGCCCACGGCTGCACGCCGTCGCCAGAAACGGGGCGTAGGGCGCGCTCTGGGTGATCTTGAGCGTGCGCTCGTCCGGCGCGGTGATGTCGGTGATGAGGCGCAGCTTGTTGGCATGGGGGGAGGCAAAGTCGGGATTGATCGTGCGCTCATGCGTGTAAGATGAGGTCGTTGGCGGTGAGCGGGTCGCCGTTATGGAACGTCAGGCCGGTGCGGAGGGTGAAGGTATAGCTCAACCCGTCCGGCGTGACGGCCCATTCCTCGGCGAGGTCCGGCACGATGGCGAGCTGCTCGTCGAACTGGACCAGACCGGAGAAGAGGTTGGAGACGAGCTCTCCGGCGACGATACCGAGGTTCACTTGGGCCGGATCGAGCGTCGGAATCTGGCCGAGCCCGTACCCCCAATTGAGCGTGCCGCCTTGTTTGGGCTCCTGCCGGGTTGCCGCCACGGCTGCTGGGAAGCGCGACGGTCGGGCCTCGACCGCGCCGAGCCTGCTCGCGTAGCCCACGGCTCCGCTCGCGGCGGCGAGCCTCATCAGATCACGACGAGAGACCTTGGGTCCGCTCAGGATACTCCAGTCGAGAGAACGCATGGCCTGTTCCTCCTGGTAACTCTGCGATACCCTGCCTGATGGCCGACGTCGAACACGGTATCGGTCATACTCTTTCAGCGGTCCCACGCTGTCAAGTTCTGGCACTGATGCCGCGTCGACGTGGGGAGAGGCGGGGCGACTGAGTGCGCTGAACCATCATTCAATGCAGGGCGCTGGGGGAGAGATGTCTCCGATCATGCGCGATCAACGCCGCTTCGTGCTCGGGGTGACCGGCAACATCGCGACCGGCAAGAGCACGGTCGTCGCGATGCTCGCGGAGCGCGGGGCCACGGTGATCGACGCTGACCGTGTCTACCACGAGCTGATCGTGCCTGGTCAGCCGCTGCTCGACCGCATCCGCGAGCGCTTCGGCGCGGGCGTCATCGACGCCGATGGCGCGCTCAACCGGACAGCGCTCGGCGCGATCGTCTTCAACGACGCGGCGGCGCTCGCCGACCTCGACCGACTGACGCATCCGGCGGTGATCGCCGCCATCGATGAGCGGGTTGCGGCATTGCGCGGTATCGTCGTGATCGACGCGGTCAAGCTGATCGAGAGCGGGCACGCCGAGCACTGCGACCAGGTCTGGCTGGTGGTGGCGGGGCCGGACCAACAGGCGGCGCGGCTGATGGCGCGGAGCGGTCTGACCCGTGCCGACGCCGAGCGACGCGTCGGCGCACAGCCACCACTGGGTCCCAAATTGGCTCGCGCCGATGTCGTTATCGACAACAGCGGCACGCTCGATGCGACCCAAGTCCAGGTAGCGGCGGCGTGGCAACGCTTGCCGGCAGCGCTTCGCCGTCAATATTCGGACCCAACGACGAGAGAGGAAGCACCATGACTCAGCGAGAACCGATCAAGCTGGATATCTACTTCGACTACGGTTGACCATACGTCTACGCGGCCGCGGAGTGGCTGCATCAGGTGAAACAGGAGATGGGAGACACGCTCCAGATCGACTGGCGCTATTTCCCGCTGGAGCAGGTCAACGCTCCAGATGAATCGTTCAAACTGTGGGAGAAACCGGCCGACTACAAGAGCCGCGGGCGCATTTCGTTCCAGGCGGCCAGCGCCGCAAGCGCTCAAGGCGCGGACGCATTCTCCCGCTTCCACCTTGCGCTGCTCACACTCAAGCACGAGGATGGCAAGGACCACGGCAAGACGGCAACGCTGGAGGAGGCCGCGACTGAAGCGGGACTCGACCTCGAACGATTCCGCCGCGACGCCGCCGACCAGTCGGCCTGGGAGCAGATCCGCGCTGACTACGAACATGGCCACGACGAACACGGCGTGTTCGGGACGCCGACCATCATGTTCGAGAATGGGCAGGGCGCTTACCTCAAGCTGAATCCGAAACAGCTCCCGGACGACCCGGTCGCCTTCTTCCGCGACTTCGTCGATACCGTGCGTGACCGGCCGTCCGTAATCGAGATAAAGCGCCCGTCCAGGGCTGCGTAGACCGCACCCAGTCAGTTCGAGCGCAGTGCGAGAAATTATACGGACTTCGGTTGAACAGTGATGGAACACTCC
>JACDBO010000291.1 GCA_013694885.1 Chloroflexia bacterium
CGCCGCTATGCCCCGGACGGCGTGGCGCGGGGTGAAATCGACTTGCCGGGTGTCGGGTCGGTGACGCACGTCGCCGGCTCACCGGATTCCTCGGTAGTGACGTTCGGCTACCACTCGTTCGTTCAGCCGCCCTCATGCTACGTTGTGGACCTCGCCGATGGGGAGCGGCGGGACATCTCGCCGGTGGCTCTGCCCGAGGGGTACGACCCGGCGGACATCCTGATCCAGCAGGTGAACTATCCGTCGAAGGACGGCACTCCGATCTCGATGTTCGTCGTTCACCACAGGGATGTATTGTTGGACGGCGACAACCCGACCTACCTCACTGGCTACGGCGGCTTCAATATCAGCCTCGGCTCGGGGTATCAGGCTGCCTTGCCGGCATGGCTGGAGTGCGGCGGCGTGCTCGCGCTGCCGAATCTGCGCGGTGGTGGTGAGTACGGCGAGGCGTGGCACCGCGCCGGGATGCGCGAATACAAGCAGAACGTCTTCGACGACTTCATCGCGGCGGCGGAGTGGCTGGTCGAGCAGAACTACACCCGACCCGAGAACCTGGCGATCGGCGGCGGCAGCAACGGCGGGTTGTTGATGGGCGCCGCGATCACGCAGCGGCCCGACCTGTTTGGCGCGGTCTTCTGCGCGGTGCCGCTGCTCGACATGTTGCGCTACCACCATTTCCGCATCGCGCGGCTCTGGATTCCCGAGTACGGGAGTGCTGAAGAACCGGACGCCTTCCATTGGTTGCGTGCCTACTCGCCATACCACAACGTGCGAGCGGGCACGGCCTACCCGGCGATCCTGATTACCACCGGCGAGCAGGACAGCCGCGTCGACCCCCTCCACGCCCGGAAGATGACGGCGCTGTTGCAGGCGGCGACAAGTGCGGACGGGGAGCGTCCGGTCCTGCTGCGCGCCGAGGCCAACGCCGGGCACGGGCAGGGCAAGCCGCTTCGCAAGCGCGTCGCCGAGGCCGCCGACCAGTGGGGTTTCATCGGCTGGCGACTCGGGATGGATTGGACCGCACCAACTGGTCGAGGTGCAAATGGTCGTCCCACCTGAGTTCGACGAATTCGACCTCGAAGAAGAACCAGGCCCGTGGCACCGTCGCTTCTGGGGGTTCACCGACCGCCCCTACGGAGGCTTTGGCTGCCTCTTCATTGTGGTTATGCTCGTCGTCCTCGCCTTGGTCCTGTCCCTAAACGTCGACGCGCTGCGGCTCTAAAGTGGAACCTGGCGGAGGTAAACTGAGAATCACACGATCATGCTCAATTTCGCGGAGCGTGCGGCAGGCATCCCTGTTCTGCTGGCTCGTTCGAACCACTCTGCAGGAGGGAGATTCAATGAAAACCCCGATCGCCCCCGTCGCTACAGAGGCATTGCGATGAACCGAGATGTGCAAGAGGCTGTGCCAGCGGAAGGATTGCGCCACGTCGATCTGTCGCCCAGCGTGCCGATGTCGGTCGACGATACGCTCGTGCCCTTGCTGACAGAGCACATGGTCCCGTGGGAGTCCCTCCACGAACGCTACGGCCCGTTGCTCGAGCTGGTGCGTACCCTCCTCGGGGTTGTGCCGAACTGCGACCAGTATCTCGAGATCTGGGAACCAGCTTTCCGTACCTACAACATCATGCTGCCGAACTTCTTCAATCTGCCGTTCTCGATCTTCGGTTTTGGGGAAGCGCCGGCAGATGTGGTGGGGATGGGCATGTACGTGGCGAGCCGTACCGCGGGGTGTCCGTACTGTTCGGCCCACACCTGTTCCTTTGCTCTGCGGCGCGGGGCATCGCCAGAGAAGATGGCCCAGGCGCTCGTGGGTGGCAGTGCGCCGTTCACCCCGGGCGAACTGGCGACCGTCGCGGTAGCGCGCTCGCTCGCGCGAGTCCCGTGCGAGCTGACATCATCTGTGCGCGAGGAGCTCACGCGTTGCTTTCGCCCCGAGCAGGCTGAGTGGATCGTCCTCGGGATCGTGATGATGGGCTTCCTCAACAAGTTCATGGACATGATCGGCGTCGAGCTCGAGCCCTCGACGGTCGCTGAGGTCTCCACGACGATGGGCGCGGACTGGAGCACTGGCAAGGCGGGCAAGGAGCAGGACCCCGCCGCCCGGCGAACGCCGCCACCGCCGGCGGACAACCTGTGGACCAAACTGCGCATCGTGCCGTTGCTGCCCACCGCGCTTCGACTGGACAAGCGCTGGCAGCAAGGCGCGCCCGCCGCGTGGCCAGCAGCCGGCGAGTTTTTGCGCGAGCGCACGGGGCACGACTTCCC
>JACDBO010000292.1 GCA_013694885.1 Chloroflexia bacterium
GGACCCTGCTGCGCCATGGGGGGGCGGCGGTGGCCGGCCTCAGCGTGCTCCGGCTGGCCGGGCCGACCCGCGCCTTCGCCTATCAGGACGGACCAGACGGGGAGGTGATCCCCTGGCTGGACCAGCCGGAGGCCAACCCGGTGCCGGAGGTGATCGTCCGGCAGCTGGAGTGGGAGCAGCTGGATACCTGGCTGACGCCGCCGGACCAGTTCTTCGTGATCAAGCACTACAACGAACCCACGTTGAACGAAACCGACTGGCGGCTGGAAATCAGTGGACTGGTCGAGCAGCCCATGACGCTGACGCTGGCTGACCTCAAGGGCCGTGAGCGGCAGGAAGTCACGTTCACGATGGAGTGCTCCGGCAACTCGGCCTTCCCCTTCAACAAGGGCCTGGTCGGCAACGCGACGTGGACCGGTGCGCCGCTGGCGCCGCTGCTGGAGGAGGCGGGCGTCCTGGAGGAGGGGATCGAGGTTGTCTTCTGGGGCGCGGATGCGGGAGAGCAGACGTGGCGCGACGAGATCACGGTTACCGAACAGTTTGCCCGCAGCATGTCGTTGGCGGACGCGATGGCGGCGGACAACCTCCTCGCCTATGAGATGAACGGCGAGGAACTGCCCTCCCTGCACGGCTACCCGCTACGGCTGATCGCGCCCGGCTGGTATGGCGTGGCGAACGTGAAATGGCTGACCCGCATCGAGGTGCTCGACCGGCGCTACCAGGGCCACTTCATGGCGCGGGACTACGTCACCATTCGGGAAGAGACCCACGACGGCGAGACTATCTGGACCTTCACCTCCGTCACCCGGGACCGGCTCAAGTCCGCGCCCGCCAAAGTGACGAGACAGGACGACCGGTACAGGGTGATGGGTGCCGCCTGGGGGGCACCGATTGCAGGTGTGGACGTGCGGATCGATGACGGGCCGTGGCGCCCCGCCACCCTCACCGAAGGCGAGGGCAGCGAGTACGCCTGGGTCTTCTGGACGTTTGACTGGGACACGCCCGCCTCGGGCGAGCACACGGTGACGTCACGGGCGACCGACGTGACCGGCAACGTCCAGCCAGCGCCCGATGACCCACTGCTTGCCGGCAAGGCGACGTTCTGGGAGAGCAATGGCCATATCACCCGGCGTGTCCGCATCGCCTGACTTCCTAGGGCAGCGGCAGCACCCGACATCGAAGGGGTGCCGCGCCGCCACGGGGTAGGACTGACCCCGCCCGAGATCCTCGCGACGCGGTTCGCGCCTGGGCCGGCGTTCCCTCGCGCATGTCGCTGATCCGGCCAGGGCGTGGGGCTGAACAAGGACCTGGAGGGCGTTGCATGCATCGGGTCATCGCAGTCGTCGCGGCGCTCCTGCCGCTCTCGCTGGTTCTGTCGGCGATGGGTGGGCAGGAACGCCCACTGCTCGATGAGCTGCGCGTCGTCGAGGATCGTGAAGTCGATTTCTCGCCCAATCACGCGATCGGCCTGTCACCCGACGGGCGCTGGCTGGCCGTCTGGCACCGTGGCGACGACGCCAATGCCATCTGTATCTACGACGCCGCGACGCTGACGGAGTCCGGGTGTGTTCCGATCGAGACGGAGCGCCTCGATCTGAGCACGGCCGTCTGGTCGCCGGACAGCACCCGCCTGGCCGTGACCGAAGATGCCACCACCTTCGTGATCGACAGCGATCTGTGGGTCGTCGACGTCGGGGCGGGGATGGTGACCAACCTCACGGACGACGGTATCGCCGGCCCGATGGCCACCGACCGGGACCGCGGGCAGGTGGACCTCGCCCCGGCCTGGTCACCGGACGGGAGCGCGTTGGCTTTCGTGCGCAGCAGCGGGAAGGAGACGGCACTCTACCGCATCCCCGTCGATGGTGGGGAAGCGCGGCAGATCGCAATCGTTGATCCTGAGCGCGCGTTCCTCGTCTCCGACGGGACGGCGTGGCTGCCGAACGATACGCTCCTCTCCTCGGTGGCGGCACCGGCCGCGCACCCGGGCGACGGCATCTGGGCCGTGCCGGTGGGCGGTGGTGAGCCGCGCCGGCTGATCGGGCCGGACCCTGACCTCGGGCCACCGCTCCTCATCGCGGTCTCGGCCACCGGCTTTGGGCTGCTCTCGTACCCGCAACGCCCGGTTGTCGCCGAGGGCCAGCCTGGCCCGGAGGTTGCCCTCGCCAGGCTGGCGACCGGGGAGGTCGATCTGATCGAGGCGAGCGACGCGTTCCGCGACGGAGCCCTGAAACCGTGGGCAACCGCCGCGGCCTTCCCCCCCGATGGCGAACGGCTGCTCATCAGCTATAGCACGGGCGGTGGGGGGCTGCTGGTCGCGCGGGACCTGACGACGGGGGAGGAGCGGATGGTCCAGGAGCGGGGCTTGTGATTCCCGCTCACCACCCTCCTGCCGGGAATGAGCTGGGCGACCAACGATCTCATCTTTTTCGCCGGACCCGGTCCCGATACGGCCAACCTGCTTCGCCTCGGCACTGAGGGGCAAGTCGAGACGGATGAGATCTCCATAACGGAGGGGGCCGACGAACCCGCCAGCACCGTGGAGCCCTCCCGGACGCCGACCGCGACCGCCACCGCCGCCGCGACCGGGGAGCCCGCGTCCACCGCGGTCCCCATTCCCGTGACCGGGGCCGGCCGGCCGGATATCGCGGGGAACACCTACGTGAGCCCAAGCTACGGCTACAGCCTCCACTGGGACGATGCCTGGCAGACCGCAGAGGTCTCGTCGGCCTCCGGGCGGGACACACTGCGCCTGACCAACGGCGCGAGTGCGGTCTCCTTCGAGAGCTACCCCTTCGCCGGAACCCCGGAGGAGTGCCTCACGACCACCCGTGACCAGTACGCGGATGACCCGGCCTACCGCGACTTTGACCTGCTGACCCGGAGTGGTGGTCAACCGCTTGGTGGAGTGGAGGGCGACCGCGCCTTCCTCGGCTTTACCGCCACCCACACGCCGCCCGGCGGTGGGGCGACCGACTATGCCTACTACGTTGAGTGCCGGTACCTGGAGGAGCCAGCGGCGATCCTGCGGGTCATCATGATCACCTCTCCCGGAGCCTTCGCGGTGGACTACGCCGCGCTCGAGAGGATCCTGCGTACGCTCCGTGTCTGAACAGCGTCAGCGTATCCATCGGCTGACCTGCGCGATGCCGGCGACACCGATCCGTGACTCCGCTGACAAGGTATGCGTTTCGTTCTGGCCGGCGCTCGGGTCGCGCACATGAGAAACGCGTTGACATTCGAGGGGCGGCGGCTAGACTGACATGAGTTCAGCGACGTTGCCCCCGCCCTCCTCCCCGGACCGTCCGGTGGGAGGAGTGGTATCCGAACCCCGCTCAGGCTCCCGGAGCTCCGGCGGGGTTCGCGCTGCGCACCGACTGGGTCGCTGTGACACGCGAGGCGCCGCGTCTGGTGCCTCGGGAGAGAGACGATGTACGCGGTCGTTCGTCAATACGCCAGAGCGGAAGACCTGGCCGACGCCATGGAGCGCCAGAGCGACGAGGTCGAAGCGCTCGTCACCGGCGTGTCCGGGTTCGTGGCCTACTACGCGGTCCGGGCCGGCGACAGTCTGACCTCGATCACCGTCTGCCAGGACCGGGCCGGGACCCTGGACTCCACCCGTCGCGCGGCGGAGTGGGTGCGCTTGAACTCGTTAGCAACGGCCGGGATGACGCTGGATGTGACCGACGGCGAGGTCATCCTGAGTTTTCAGTAGCCCGCCGCCGCTCATGACCCTCGCCGCGACGACGCGTTCGTATTCTTCCGAAGGTCAGCCAGACGCTGGCGGTATACTTGTTCTGATTCGGCACCGTTTGGCGCGGGAAAACGTCGACGCTCGGATGAAAAGAGAGAAGCTGCTCGCGAAGGCGCGGAACAATCCGAAAGGATTGCGGTTCGCTGATCTCTGCAAGCTGGCCGAGGACTACGGGTTTCGCTTCCGCCGACAGGAGGGGAGTCACCGCATCTTCCGCCGGGACGGCGTGCCAAGGCGTCTGAACTTCCAGCCCGGCAGAAACGGGATGGCGAAGGAGTATCAGGTCCACCAACTGCTGGAGCTCATCGACGAGTACGGCGAGGAGGGGTGATTATGGAGCACCGATATCGAATCGAGGTCTTCTGGTACGAGCCAGACCAGTGCTGGATTGCGGACGTGCCTGATCTGCGGTTCTGCTCCGCGCACGGCGAGTCACCCGAGGAGGCACTGGCCGAAGTCCAGATCGCGAAAAAGCTGTGGCTGCAGGATGCACAGGAAACCGGCGAGTCGCTCCCGCGACCATCACCTTCACCAGTGATGATCGCCTTGACTGAGGCGGGTGAGCTCCGACGCACCAGGTCGCCGGCAGGAATCGCCTGATCCCTCACTTTGGACGCCCATGACCACCACCGCCACCACAACCGACCGACCGCGCGCGATCCTGGCAGAGCTGGCCGAGGTGCGGGTGCGCTTCTCGCCGAGTCCGACCGGGTCGCTGCACATCGGCGGCGCCAAGAGCGCGATGTACAACGTGCTCTTTGCCCACGGCCAGGCCCCGCGCGAGGGCAAGCGCGGCACGTTCATCCTCCGCATCGAGGATACCGATCAGAAGCGCCTTGTCGAGGGCGCGGCCGAGGAGCTGATGGCGGCGCTGCGCTGGCTCGGGCTGGAGTGGGATGAAGGGCCGGATGTCGGCGGGCCGTGCGCACCCTACATCCAGAGCCAGCGGACGGCGCTCTACCGTGAGCACGCCGAGCGGTTGGTGGAGACCGGCCACGCCTACCACTGCTTCTGCACGCCGGAGCGGTTGGCGCAGGTCCGCGAGGAGCAGCAGGCGCGCAAGCAGCCACCCGGCTACGACCGCCACTGCCGCGACCTGCCGGCGGCGGAGGTCGGGGCCAGGCTGGCGACGGGCGCCACGTCCGTCGTCCGCTTCAAAATGCCGGTGACGGGTGAGACGCGCTTCGTCGATCTGCTGCGTGGCGAGATCGTCTATCAGAACGACAAGATCGAGGACCTCGTTCTGCTCAAGACCGACGGCTTCCCGACCTACCACCTCGCCAACGTGGTCGACGACCACCTGATGCGGATCACCCACATCTTCCGCGCGGCGGAGTGGATCCCGACCGCGCCGCTGCACGTCCAGATGTACGCGGCGTTCGGCTGGGAGCCACCTCAGTTCGCCCACCTGCCGCTGATCTTGGCGCCGACCGGTGGCAAGCTCTCCAAGCGGCACGGCTCGACGGCGGTCGAGGAGTTCCGCGCCCAGGGCTACCTGCCGGAGGCGCTGCGCAACTACCTGGCGCTGCTCGGCTGGAGCCTGGACGACCACACCGAGGTCTTCTCGCTCGATGACCTGCTGGCCCACTTCACGATCGAGCGCGTCAGCCCCTCGCCCAGCACCTTCGACCGTCCCAAGCTCGACTGGATGAATCAGTACTACATCAACCACATCCTGACGGTCGACGACCTCACCGGCCGCGTCATCCCGTTCCTGAACCGGGCCGGACTGATCGCCGACGGAGCGGCGGATGCCTCGCACCCAGCGTTCGCTCAGGTGCGAGCGGCAACCGCGCTTCTGAAGGATCGGCTCACGCGGCTGGACGAGGCCCCGGAGCTGATGTCCTACTTCCTGCGCGACGAGGTGGAGCCCTACGACGCCGCGCTGCTCGTGCCGAAGAAGACCGAGCCGGCCGTCGCCCTCAGCGCGCTCGAAGCGGTCACCCGTGTGCTGCCCAATCTCGACATAAGCGACGAGGCGGCGGTCGAAACACGACTCCGCGCGCTGGCCGGCGAGCTGGGCGTCAAGGCCGGGCAGCTCTTCATGCCGATCCGCGTCGCCATCACCGGCCGCACGCAGTCGCCCGGCCTGTTCGAGACGATGCGCGTCATCGGCCAGGCGCGCTGCGAGGCCCGCCTCGGCCAAGCGGTCGCCCTGCTGCGCGAGCACGTCGCGGTGGCGTAGGAAAGCGCTTGCCATGTGGGGCGTCATAATATGCGCTACACCGTCGTCGTCACCCCTGAACCGGATGGCAGCGCGTTCAACGTGACCGTTCCGGCGCTTCCGAGCTGCTTCACCTGGGGGAAGAGCGTCGAAGAGGACCTGATCCACGCAAGGGAGGCGA
>JACDBO010000327.1 GCA_013694885.1 Chloroflexia bacterium
GTCCGTAGGGGGTGCGGTGGCGGGCGCGGGCGCTCGTCAAGCTGCCACCGATCCGTGGCCGAATCTCCAGGCGGCGGTAGCCCGGCGCGGCCGGCGCCAGACCACCGACGACCCGATGCAGCCAATCGGCGACGGCGCCGAGAGCGTAGTGGTTGAACGAGGTCATCTCGCCGGGGTTGACCGTGCCGTCGGGGCGCAGGCTGTCCCACCGCTCCCAGATCGTCGTCGCGCCCATCGTCACCGGGTAGAGCCACGAGGGGCAGGTGCGCTCGGTCAGCAGGCGGAAGGCTGCCTCCACCTCGCCGGTGTCGCAGAGTGCGTCGCAGATCAGCGGTGTGCCGACGAAACCCGTCCCGATGTGGTAGCCGTCCGCGCGCGTCAACGCGGCCAGCCGGGCGCCGGCCGCGCGCCGCGCCGCGTCGTCGGGCAGCAGACCGAACCGCACCGCCAGGGCGTAGGCGGTCGGCGCGTCGTTGACCAACCCGCCGTCCTGCTCCCCGTAGGCACGGGTGAACGCCTGCCGCACCTCCCCGGCGAGTGCCAGATAACGGGTCTCTTCATCGCGGCGGCCGAGCACCTCGGCGGCTCGCCCGACCAGCTCGGCGGAATGGGCGAAATAAGCCGTGGCGACCAGACCGGGATCGGCCCGCGCCGCCGCCGGCTGGTCGGGTGGAGCGGCCGGGTCGAGCCAGTCGCCGAACTGAAACCCCTCGTCCCAGAGCCGGCGCTCGCCCGCCCGCGCCGCCAGACAGTCGACCCACGCCCGCATACTCTCAAACTGATCGGCCAGGACCTGTGCGTCGCCGGTGCGTTCGTAGAGCACCCAGGGGACGACCACCGCGGCGTCGCCCCAGGCGGCGGCTGGGGTCAGCGGCCCAGCCAGCGGGTTCGGCACGACGAAGGGGACGATGCCGTCCTCGTCCTGCTCGGCGGCGAGGTCGCGCAGCCACGACCAAAGGAAGCCGGCGACATCGTAGAGAAAGCTGGCCGTCGGCGCGAAGACCTGGATATCGCCGGTCCAGCCCAGCCGCTCGTCGCGCTGCGGGCAATCGGTCGGCACGTCCAGGACGTTGCCGCGCATACTCCAGACGACGTTCTCGTGGAACTGGTTGAGCAGGGGGTCCGAGCACTCGAACCAGCCGGTGCGCTCCAGGTCGGAGTGGCAGACCACGGCCACGAGGTCGCCGGGCCGCAACTCGCCCGGCCAGCCTTCGACCTCGACGTAGCGGAAACCGTGGAAGGTGAACCGCGGCTCCCAAACCTCGATTTCCCCGCCGCCACGGAGGGTGTAGCGGTCGGTGGCCTTCGCCGTCCGCAGCGGACGGGTGCAGAGCTCGCCGTCTTCGAGGACCTCGGCATGGCGCAGCGTCACCGTCGTACCCGCTTCGCCCCGCACGGAGAGCCGAACGCGGCCGACAAGGTTCTGACCGAAATCGACGATGGTCCGCCTAGTCGGCGAGATCGTGACGGCGACCGGCACGACCTCCTCGATGCGCCGCACCGGTGGCCCGGTGGGGGCGACGAGGGTCGTCAGGTCGCGGTCGAGCAGGCGCACGCCGGACCAGTCGCGGTCGTCATAGCCGGCCATCGACCAACCGGGCCGGTCGCGGCGGGCATCGTGGGTCTCACCGTCGTAGAGGTCGCTGGCCAGTGCCGGCCCCGGCGCGGCGCGCCATGATTCGTCGGTGAGCAGCAGGTCGGTCGCCCCGTCGGCATAGTCGATGGCGAGCTGGGCAAGCAGCGCCAGGTGGTCGCCATAGATGTCACGCCGCCCACCGTTGAAGCCGAGGCGGCCGCGAAACCAACCGGCGCCGAGCATCGCGCCGATCGCGTTGCGTCCCGGACGCAGCAGGTCGGTCACGTCGTGCGTCTGGTAGCGGAGTCGATGGTCGTAGCTGGTCCAGCCTGGCGCCAGGACGTGGTCGCCGACGACGACACCGTTGATCTCGGCCTCGTAGACACCAAGTGCCGTCAGGTACAACCGCGCCCGCGTCAGGCCGGGGCGAACATCGAACTCCCGCCGCAGGAGCGGGAGCGGCCCCGGCGACGACCGCTCGTCCCAATCGGGTGTCACGAATCGGGCTGCCCAGTCGTCGGCGTGGAGCAGTCCCGCCTCGACCGGGGTCGTCTCCGACCACGCCGACGCGGAGCCATCCTCACCCCACACCCGGACGCAAACGGACACGCGCTCGCGGGAGGCCAGCGGCGCGAACGGCCAGGGCACGAGCACCGACTGCTCCGACGCGATGCGTTCGGTCGCGCCGCGCGGTCGACCATCGTCGCCGGTGGCATCCAGCTCATATGCCGTCTGACGCCAGGCGGGGATGTCCGTGGTGACGGTCCACGAGAGCCGCGGGCGATCGGTACCGATCCCGAGCGCCTCCCGCAGGTGCTCGATGGCGAGAGTGGCGATGGTGGGCGGTTGGCGCGCGCTCATTGCGCGTCGAGGTAGCCGTAGGCCGGCAGGGTCAGGAACGGGATGAAGTCCTCGGTAAGCACCAGCTCGTCGAGGATCGTCGCCGCATCACCGAGCCGGCCTTGTTCGCGGCCACCGAGCTTCGCCAACTCCTCGGCCAGGACCGTCGCATAGGTCGCGTCGGTGACGATGTCGCCCTCGGCGGTCGGCGCGCCAAGGCGGATCCATTGCCAGAGCTGGGCACGGGAGATCTCGGCGGTGGCGGCGTCCTCCATCAGGTTGTTGATCGCCGCCGCGCCGGTCCCCTGGAGCCACGAGTCGAGGTACTGGAGGGCGACGCTGATATTGGTGCGGACGCCGGCCTCGGAGACCTGCCCGCCGGGCACGCGGAAGTCGGTCAGCTCCGGCCCGTCGATCTGGACATCCTCGCGCAGCTTCTCTTTCTGGTTCGGCCGCTCGCCGAGGACCTTGTCGAACTCCTCGCGGGCGACCGGCACCAGACCGGGGTGCGCGACCCAGGTGCCGTCGCAGCCGTCGGTCGCTTCGCGTTCCTTGTCCTGGTGCACGTTGGCGAGCGCGGTCTCGTTGACCGCCGGGTCGCGCCGGGTGGGGATGAACGCCGCCATACCGCCGATGGCGTGGGCGTCGCGGCGGTGGCAGGTGCGGACCAGGAGCTGGGCATAGGCGCGCATGAAGGGGACGGTCATCGTCACCTGGGCGCGGTCGGGCAGCACCATGCCGGGGCGGTCGCGAAACGTCTTGATCGCGCTGAAGATGTAGTCCCAGCGCCCGGCGTTGAGCCCGGCGGCGTGGTCACGCAGCTCGTAGAGAATCTCGTCCATCTCGAAGGCGGCGTGGATCGTCTCGATCAGCACCGTCGCCCGGATCGAGCCATAGGGGATACCGAGCCGCTCCTGGGCGAAGGCGAAGACATCGTTCCAGAGTCGCGCTTCGAGATGGCTCTCCAGCTTCGGCAGGTAGAAGTACGGTCCGCTGCCGCGGTCGACCAGTTCCTTGGCATTGTGGAAGAAGTAGAGCCCGAAGTCCCACAGGCTGCCGGAGATAGCCTCGCCATCGACCTCGACGTGCCGCTCCGGCAGGTGCCAGCCGCGCGGGCGCAGCACCAGCGTCGCCGTCTCGTCGTTGAGGTGGTACTGGCGACCGTCGGGGTTGTCAAAACTGATCGTGCGGCGGATGGCATCGAAGAGGTTGCGCTGGCCATCGACGACGTTGTGCCAGGTCGGGGAACTGGCATCTTCGAGGTCGGCCATGAAGACCCTCGCGCCAGAGTTGAGGGCGTTGATGACCATCTTCCGGTCGCAGGGCCCGGTGATCTCGACGCGGCGATCGTTCAGGTCGGCCGGCGCCGGCGCGACCCGCCAGTCGTCCGCGCGGACATCGCGCGTCTCGTCGAGGAAACCGAGCTGCGCGCCCCCGGCGATCCGCGCCTGCTTCGCTACGCGCGCCTGAAGCAGCTCGCGGCGGCGTCCATCGAAGGCGCGGTGCAGCGCGGCGACGAAGTCGAGCGCATCGTCCGCGACAAACGGCCGCAGGTCCTCCGCGACCAGACTCAGCAGCCTGACACCCGTGGCCATCCTGATCCCTCCCTCTCCGCCTGGCGCGTTCCACATCGCGCACGTTCCATCGCTGCCTGGAAGGCGCGGCATGAGTGCCGAGGTGACACCCGGAGTCGTCGCGCCGACGCCATCTTGCGCGGCGACGCGGCCATTCGCAAGAGGGTAGACCGTGGCGGGAAAGGCGGCACGGGGCCATCTGCTATACTGCGAACGTGTCGCAGTTGCGAATGATTCCTATTCGCGACGACGGCATGAGGGGACAGCGACCTGCGCCGGCCTCCGGGCGATGCGCGCGGGCACGCGAGTGAGGAGATAGCGAGCAATGGGGATCGTTCGACGCGGCTGGCGTGCCTTCTTCGCCTGGTACGAGCGGCACTACACCCTCAACGTCGGTATCGCGGGGGGACTCTTCCTCCTCCAGCTCGTTCACCTCTACTGGCTGACGACCGACGTCGTGGTCGCTCGGCTCACCGGCGACAGCTGGTTCGACCCGAGCGGCGTGCTGGAAGTGCTGATCGTCGTCGTCGACTACACGGAGATCCCGGCGATCCTCGGCACCTCGCTGATCTATGTCAATGAGCTGCGGCGGGGGCGACACTGGAAACCGCTCCTCTACCTGGTGCTCCTCAACTCCCAATGGCTGCACATCTTCTGGATCACCGACGAGTTCGTCGTCGGGGAGTTCGGCGGCGGCGAGAGCTCACTTCCCGCCTGGCTGGCCTGGATCGCGATCCTGATCGACTACCTCGAACTGCCGGTGATCTACGACACGATCAAGCGCTTCATCACCTCGTGGCACACGGAGCGCCTGGACACATTCTTCCGGGAGGAGCTGCGGTGAGCACGCTCGCCTTTGCCGCACCACTGCACGCCTCCCCGCTGGCCGGCGACTTTCACTGGGAGGTTCAGCTCCTGGTGCTGCTCGTTATCGCAGGGGTGTGGCTCTTCCTCGCCGGCCATGGCGAGCGCCGGTCGCGGCGGCATGCGGAGCAATCGGGCTGTGTTGACGGCGCGAATGGCCGGAGGTGAACGCATCTTTCAGATAGAACCACTTTTGCCCGGATGTGACGGTTCCAAGACGATTTCCAGACGCACGACCGTGTGCTATTCTCGGGTAAAGGAGATTCGGGATGGCAAGCAGCGCATCACATTCAACTCTTTCATCTTCGATTCTCTCGGCAGAAGAGGGACGCCAGCTCTTCGATGAGTTCGCGCGTGAACTCCTGCACATGGATGGGGAGGAGTTCATGCGTCGCTGGAATGCTGGCGAGTATGAGGACCTGGAGGATATCCCGGAGAACGGCGAAATTCTCTACCTCTCCATGCTTATGCCCTTTGGCCGGCGGGAGCTCTAGAGAGGCGGTCGAGCAGTTCATCGACCGTCACCGCTCGACGATCCAGTGCCTCACTCCCGCCGAGGTATTTGCCAGCGGGAGCGATGGGACACATGAGCAGAGTCTCATGTTCTTGTCGCATGGTGCGAGGCCAGAACGAAATCTCTTGATACTCCGAACTGTTTCAGTCGAGCCGACGTTTCGCCTCCAGCTCGTCGTTGATTATCGCGTTGACCGCCTCCCTGAAAATGGAATGCACAGGGTGTCGGTGAGCCGCTATAGCTATTCCATCCTTGACTCTACTCGACGCGAACTCCTCTCCTTTCATTGGCACCCTTACGGACGTAGCCGGTTCACCACTCCACATCTTCATGTCAGCGGCGCTCGGCCGATTGCCATTGCCCAACGTCTCGATGGCGACGCTTTCTTACTCGACATAGGCAAAGCGCATCTGCCGACACGACACGTTTTACTCGAAGACATCGTTGAGCTGTTGATCGCCGATCCGGTCTTCGCGGTCGCGCCGAGGCGGGCGGACTGGCGGCGCGTGGTGGCGACCAACCGCGCCGCCCAGACCACAGAGGGAAGTTATACGGAATCCGCTTGATTGGTGGTGAAACCTCAACCGCCGTCATTCTGAGGCCGCAGCCGAAGAATCCCCGCGCGAAGCGCTCGACGGCAAAGCCGTCGCATTGCGAAGACGGGAGTATTCCAGCACTGTTCAGCCGGATTCCGTATTAGCGAAGTCTGTTGTTGCTGGCAACGACAAGTGCGCTCAGGGAACCACCGTTGAACGCGAGAGCGGGCGGTCCGTTGCTGGACCGCCCGCTCTCACGTGTGGGGTCCCGGTCGGCGGGGGCGACCGAGCGGGGTGCGGGAAGGTGCGGGCTAGGGGAGGAACTCGGCCGGGTCCCGCGAGACACCGTCGACCCGGACCATGAAGTGGACGTGTGGTCCCGTGGCCAGACCGGTGCTGCCGACCGGCCCGATCACGTCGCCCCGGCTGACTTGCTGGCCGGTGATCACGAAGGGCCGCTCGGCCATGTGTCCGTACAGGGTATGGACGCCGTCGCCGTGGTCGATCTCGACGTAGTTGCCGAGACCGCAGTCGCATGAGCCAGCGAAGACCACCGTGCCGCCGTCGGCCGCCAGGATCGGTGTGTTGGTCGGTGCGGCGATATCCAGACCGTCGTGCACCGCGCAGCCGAGTTCGGGATCGTAGACGTAGTAGCCGAGCGAGCTGCAGCCGAACCCCTGCGTAAGCGTGCCGTCCACCGGGGTGATGAAGCTCCCCGTCGGTCCGGTCGGCGCCGGCTCCGGCTCCGGGTCGGACGGCTCCGCCTCCCGGTCGGGTTCCAGGCTGGGTGTCTCGGACCGCTCCGGTTCCGCGTCGGATTCGTCGTCCGGCTCCAACACGCCCTCCGGCGCCTCGGTGGCGGCGAGCAGGTCCCCGTCGACGTAGCCTCGGAGATCGCCCGCTTCGATGCGGTACCAGCCGTTGGCGCTCTTGACGAACGAGGCTGGTCCTTCAATCACCCGGACCACATCGTGCTCGCG
>JACDBO010000366.1 GCA_013694885.1 Chloroflexia bacterium
CTGCGACCCTTGCTGCATTGGAAGTATCTGTGGTGCGAGGAGCAGCCGAACCGGCGCGACTCGAGCGGCTTCATCCGGGCGGCGATCATTCGAGCCCTGCGGCCGATCTCCCACCTCGACGACCTGCCGATCCTCGACCGCGCCCTCGTCACCTACCAAATGCAGGGGCTCTACGAACTCTGCGCCGAGTTGCGCGCCGCCGCCCTGCTCTCCCTCGACGAGATCGACCCCGACCTCGCCGCCTTCCACGCCGCCCGATTGCTGACTGACCCGCTGACCGGCTTCTCCGGCGAGCCCGCCCTCTCCGCGGCCCGGCTGCTCGGCGCCCAGCTGGAGTTGCCGACGCTCTTCGCCGTCGCCGTCTGGCAACAGGGCCGACCGGAGGTCGTCGCCGAGTGCCTGCGGCAATTGACGACCCTCCCCGCCCCGCTGCTGCCCCTGCTGGTGGAACGCTACCGCGACATCGAGGACGAGCAACTCCTGCTCGGCTTCTTCGACCTGCTGCTCGCCCACCCAGCCCGCGCCGACTGGGTCGACGAGATCGCGCGCTTCCTGCAAACGACCGCCATTCTCGACCTCTACGGTCTGATCGTCACTCAGATCGTCGCCGCCCGCGACGAGGTTCTGATCGCCCGCCTCCGCCGCCTCGCCACCGCCGAGCGCCACCCGGCCAAACTGGAACTGCTGCGCCACGCGCTGGACCTGCTGCCAGCTTGAATGCCTATTCGCTCTCTGCGCCGCTGCCAAATCCGCGCTACCATAGGCAGACTATAGGCATCAGCACCATCAGACGGCGGTTTTACGCCGCGCGGCAATCGTTGTTCGTTCGTGAGGGAAAAAACGTCAATGAAAAGCACGCGCGACCGTATCCATCAACTGGTCGACGAGGTGCCCGAGGGTGACTTGGCCACGGTCGCGCTGTTGCTCACCGAGCGTCACGCCACGGCCGACCCGTTTCTGCGTGCGCTCGCCAACGCTCCGGAAGACGATGAGTCGTTGACGCCTGAGGAGCAGGACGCGGTTCAGGAGGGCCTGGATGCAATCGCCCGAGGCGAGGTCATTTCGGCAAGTGAACTTCGGCGAACCATCGACCGGTGACGTGGAATATCCTCTGGTCGCGCCCGGCCGAGCGCGACATGCGGCGGCTTGACCCTGGCGTCAGCCAGCGCATCCAGGACGCGGTCGAACAGCTCGCCGAGACCGGACATGGCGATGTCCGACCGTTACAAGGGCGCGAGCGCCAATGGCGACTTCGGGTCGGAGAATTGCGCGTCCTCTTCACCTACGATTCAGCGACCGCCACGATTCAGATCATTCGAGTACTTCCCCGTGGACGAGTCTACCGTTAGGCGTACTGTCAACCTCATGGCCTTCCTCCAGGACAGCGGATGGGATGAACACGTCCGTGAAGACCGCGCGAAGGACATCCAGGCGGCACGCGGCGAAGCTGGAGCCGCTGCGCCACGCCCTCGACTTGCTTCCACCCTCTTGACCACCCATCCCCGATGCGCCAATCTACGTAATGTGTAAATATGCGTGATGAATTGTGGGGAAAGGAGTGTTCGATGAGTGTGAAAGACACAGAGCGGCCGACCAGGATCGTCCGAGCGCTGCGCTCTGGGCAAGTCACGATCCCTGCCGCCTTTCGGCGCGAACTCGGGATCGATGAGCAGAGCCTGCTGCGCATGACGCTGGAGAACGGTGGGCTACGCATCATGCCCGTCCAGGTCGACGACGAGCCGCGAGGTTCACCGTGGCTGAAGGAGTTCTACGACTACTTCGCCCCTGTGCGACAGGAGGCCGAGGAGAAGGGGTACACCGACGAGGAAATCAACACCTGGATCGATGAGGCATTAGCAGCCGTTCGTGCTGAGCGCCCCGGTCGATGGTGAAGGTTGTCTTCGACACGGTTGTCTTTGTTCGCGCACTCCTCAATCGCCGCAGCCATTGGTCACGCCTGGTTTTCGATCGTGGCGCTGCGTACCGGCTCCTGGTTTCTGCCGAGACACTCCAGGAAGCGTTGGAGGTGCTCCGTCACCCGGAGCTTGTCCGCCGCTTTTCAAGGTTGCCGGGCCGCGATGCTGGGGCCCTCATCGAAGTCTTGCGCCAGGCGGACATGGTGGACATCGATCTATCGTCGTTCCCACGCGTGTGCCGCGACCTCAAGGACGACAAGTTCCTCGCCACGGCCGAGGTTGCGGTTGCCGGATATCTTGTCAGCGAGGACCAGGACTTGCTCGTCCTGCGGGAGTTTGAGGGGACGGCCATCGTCGATGCGGAGACCTTTCTCGGCGTGCTCGATCAGCATGGCGAACGCGGCGATGCCGCCAACGCGAATGCTTGAGGAATCACCGGGCGAGCTGCCGCCATAGACCGCACGCGCGACCTAAGGGTGGGCGCCCAGGCGTCGCGAAGATTCGATATCCCGCCGCGTCTCCTCAACGGTTTCCGGGCCGGATGCCACACCGTGCCGAGCCATGAGGTCCAGGATGTCCCACCGCGTCACCCCGAGAAGGGCGGCGGCTTGTCCCTGGCTGAGGAGTCCGTCGCGCAACAAGTCCAGCACGAGTGCCGCTCGTGCCCTGGTCGCGGCGGCTTCGGAGGAGCCAAGCAGCGCAACAAGCTCCTCCGGCAGCTCGACGGTCACCGATGTCGTCGCCATTGTTTTCTCCTCGGCGCGGCCTTTGGCCAACTTAATGGTGAGAATCATACCGTGCCGGGGATAGGAGGATGAGCCGCGCTCTGGTATCCTGCCGGCTCGGTAACGCCGATGATCGCCCGGAAGGAGCCACTGTGACCGAGACCCAGGATCGCCAGGACTTGTACGACCTCGATGGCCTGCTGCGCTGGCGCTGCATCGGCCCGATGCGCGGCGGGCGCGTCGTCGCTGTCGCCGGCAGCTACGACGAGCCGAGCACCTTCTACTTCGGCGCCGTGGCCGGCGGCGTCTGGAAGACGACCAACGCCGGGACCCACTGGCGCTGCGTCACCGACGGCTTCCTCACCACGTCCTCGGTCGGGGCCTTGGCCGTCGCCCCGTCCGACTCCAACGTCATCTACGCCGGGATGGGCGAGTCGACGATCCGCATCGATGTCTCCCACGGCGACGGCGTCTACAAGAGCACCGACGCCGGCCGCAGCTGGACCCACGTCGGCCTGCGCGAGACCCGCCACATCGGCAAGGTCCGCGTCCACCCCGAGGACCCCGACACCGTCTGGGTCGCCGCCCTCGGCCACGCCTTCGGGCCGAACCACGAGCGCGGCGTCTTCAAGAGCACCGACGGCGGCCAGACCTGGAACCATGTCCTCTCCGTCAGCGACAAGGCCGGCGCCGTCGATCTCAGCGTCGACGAGAGCAACCCCCGCATCATCTACGCCTCTGTCTGGGAGGCTTACCGCAACTTCTGGCAGATCAGCAGCGGCGGCCCGGAGAGCGGACTCTGGCGCAGCACCGATGGCGGCGAGACCTGGGAGGAGATCACCCGCCGCCCAGGGATGCCCGAAGGCACCCTCGGCAAGATCGGCGTCGCCGCTTCGCCGGCCAAACCCGGCCGCGTCTGGGCGATCGTCGAGCACACCAAGGAAGGCGGCGTCTACCGCTCCGACGACTACGGCGACACCTGGCAGCGGACCAGCGACAACCAGGACCTCGTCTCCCGCGCCTGGTATTACATGCACCTCACCGCCGACCCGCGCGACGGCGACTCTGTCTACGTCAACAACCTCAAGTTCTACAAGAGCAGCGACGGCGGTCGCACCTTCGACCAGATCGCCACACCCCACGGCGATAACCACGACCTCTGGATCGACCCCAGCGACACGAGGCGGATGGTCCAGGGCAACGACGGCGGCGCCTGCGTCTCCCTCGACGGCGGTTTCTCGTTCAGCACCATCTACAACCAGCCCACCGCCCAGCTCTACCACATCGCCGCCGACACTCGGGAGCCGTACTACGTCTACGGTACCCAGCAGGACAACTCCAGCGTCGCCACCCCGAGCCGGACCGCCCTGAGCGGTATCCGCTGGGGCGACTCCTTCGTCGCCGGTTCGGGCGAGAGCGGCTACATCGCCGTCCGCCCGGACGACCCGGACATCGTCTACGTCGGCGCCATCGGCTCCTCGCCGGGCGGCGGCAACGCCCTCCAGCGCTACGACCACCGCACCAAGCAGATCCGCCTCATCACCACCTGGCCGGAGGGGATGCGCGGCCAGGGCGCCGGCGAGCACAAGCAGCGCTTCGCCTGGACCTACCCGATCATCATCTCCCCGCACGACCCGAACACGCTCTACATCGGCGGCAACCAGGTCTACCAGAGCACCAACGAGGGCCAGAGCTGGAAGGCGATCAGCCCCGACCTGACCCGCGCCGACCCGCAGACGCTCATGCCGACTGGCGGCCCCGTCAACCGGGACGCCGTCGGCGCCGAGGTCTACGCCACCGTCTTCTCCCTCGCCGAGTCGCCGCGCGAGCCGGGTGTTCTCTGGGCGGGGTCGGACGATGGCCTGCTGCATGTCAGCCGAGACGGCGGCAAGAACTGGCAGAACATCACCCCGCCCGAACTCCCGGAGTGGACGCTTTTCAGCTGCATCGAGCCGTCTCCCTTCGACACCGCCACGGCCTACGTCGCCGCCACCCGCTACAAGACCGACGACTACCAGCCCTACCTC
Source organism: Chloroflexia bacterium (assembly GCA_013694885.1). Taxonomy (GTDB): domain Bacteria; phylum Chloroflexota; class Chloroflexia; order Thermomicrobiales; family UBA6265; genus JACDBO01. Next base: position 4,669 of record JACDBO010000366.1, read on the forward strand.
TACGTCACCCGTGACTACGGCGCCCATTGGGCCCGGATCGATGAGGGCATCGCCGCCGACGACTTCACCCGCGTCATCCGCGCCGACCCGGACCAGCGCGGGCTGCTCTACGCCGGCACCGAGACCGGCTTCTACGTCTCCGTCGACGACGGCGCCACCTGGCGGCGCGTTCAGGCCAACCTGCCGGTGACCCCAGTCCACGACCTGCTCGTCCGCGGCAGCGACCTGATCGCCGGCACCCACGGCCGCTCGATCTGGATCATGGATGACCTGACCCCGCTGCGGTCGCTCGCGGCCGGCACATCGGGTGGCGAACCCGTCCTGTTCACCCCACGCCAAACGACACGCGTGCTGCCCGGTATCGAGTTCAGCGGGCCACCCGTCGCCGGCTCGACCAACTACGTCGGCAGCCGCGGCGGCGGCTTCACCGCTGAGACGACGGCCGACGGCGAGGTCGTCCGCACATTCCTCGACGTCGGCGAGAACCCGCCAGGCGGCGTCATCGTCACCTACCGCCTCAGCGCCGCCCCGGCGGAACCGCTGACGCTTGCGTTCAAGAAGGCCGGCGGCGACGAGGTCCGCTCGTTCACCAGCCGCCAGCCGGACGACCCAGCCAAGGCGAAGGAGCGCCGTGCTCCCGCCCAGCCCGGTTGGAACCGCTTCGTCTGGGACATGCGCTACGCCCCGGTGACCAAGGTCGAAGGCAGCGAACCGGCCCTCGAAGAGCCCCTCAACGGCCCGATCGTCGCCCCCGGCGACTACACCGTGACCCTCAAAGTCGGCGACACCGAGCTGACCGAGACATTCCGCATCGTCGCGCCGTCCACCTCCACCGCCTCACGGCGGGACCTCGTCGCCCAGGAAGACCTGCTGCTGCGCATCCACCGCGAGCTGGACCGCGTCGCCCAGACGATCAACCGGATGCGCGATCTCCGCGCCCAGCTCGACGGCCTCGCCAAGCGGACGAAAGACCGCGACGGCGGCGCCAAGCTGGCCACCGAGGCCGAGGCGCTGCGCGACAAGATCCGGGAGGTCGAGGAGACGCTGCTGGTGCCCGACCTGCGCAACGGCTGGGGCGACGCCATCAACGCCGGCGCGCGCCTCTGGGAGAAGCTGGCTGGTCTGCCGGCCGTCGTGGCCCTCGGCGACTACCGACCGACCGACGCCGCCGAAGCCGTCTTCACCGACCTGAAGACCCGCATCGACCCGCAGATAGCCCGCTTCGAGCAGCTCGTCGCCGACGACCTGCCGCCGCTCATCGCCCAGGCCACCAAAGCCAAACACGGCGCCGTCCTCGTGCCGTGATCCTGCGCGGCCGCATCAGGAGGAATTGTCATTTCGAGCCGCCGCGAGAAATCTCTCGTTGATGGGAACTGCTCTTCGCGGAACAAGAGATTTCTCGCAAGCTCGGAATGACAGCCTTCCGGCTGTCCGAAGGAAGGGACCTGGTGGAATCCTCGGGCTGACGAATAACTGAACGGCAGCCCATCAAATACGAAGTACGCCGCGCATCGATCCAGACGATCACGTGGCGGCGATCGACCTGTCGAGGCGGCTGCTCGCGTAGCGCAGACTCGCACGGATGTCCTCGAACTCGAGGTCGGGCATCTCCTGGAGTATCTCCTCAGGCGACAGCCCGTTCGCCAACAGATCCAGCACGTCGCTAACCCGAATGCGCATTCCGCGAATGCACGGCCGTCCGCCGCACTGCTCCGGATCCACCGTAATTCACTCTGCCGCCACGGACATGAGAAGCTTCCTATCCAGCGACGATGCGTCTACGCCCGCTCGCGGTCGGCGGCGAAGGCCAGGCACGGCCGCATATCGTCCCGCGTGAGCTCCGGGAAGTCGGCCAGAATCCGGTCTTTGCTCATGCCGCCGGCCAGGTACTCAAGCACGTCCTGAACGGTCATGCGCATTCCCCGGATGGTCCGCTTGCCGCCGCGCTTGTCTGGTTCGATGGTAATGATTTCGCGGTAGTCCATCGACGCGGGCTCTTGCATCTTGTGATTCCTGGTCGGCCGAACCCGGATGGCCAGCGGCGACGCGACCCACGGGCATGGTGACACACTCCGCGGCGCCGTACGCTCGTCCGCAATCCACGTTCGCGGTTTGGGCGGTTTTACGCGTCCTCGTCATACTCGCGAATGCGGTTTCGCTCCACAATCCACAACCGTCCCAGGAGTTCTCTGGTACGTAGAGTCCGCAACAGGACTGCCACATGGGCGTGGAGCGTGCTGAGCTCTACCGGGTTGGGAATCCGCAAGACGGCGATGCCGAAGTAGTTCGCTGGAGGGAACCGCAGGACGTTCGAAAAATCGAGATCCAGCGTGACCAATGCCCGGCGTTCGATGCGGCAAATCTCCGACAGCTCTTCGTCCGACGTGCCCCCTAATCCCTGCTCGACGACAGTGGAAACTTCGTGGCCAGCCTCGCGAAACAGCTCAGTGCCGCGACGACCAAAGTTCTCATCCAGCTTGAATCTCACGCGGAACGCTGCTCCATCGGAATCTCAACAAATCGTTCCCGGCTCATCTCCGCGCCGTAGGCGATACAGGCGAGGATGTCCTCCCGGGCAAGCTGGGGATATTCGTCCAGCACTTCTTCAATGCTGAGGCCGGATGCCAGCAAGTCCAGCATCAGGGAAACCCAAATACGATGTCCCCGAATGCACGGCTTGCCAAAGCAGACCGCTGGGTCGACGGAGATCCGCGAGAGCAGCTCGACGTTGTGCATACCAGACCCTCCCAATAGTGGAGTTATCCACTCCTGACGATTGTAGAGTGGTGCGGGGCGTTTGATAATCCCCGAGCGCCGACGTTCGAGCGGCGTACAGTCCGCACCCCGCGCCCCGACACTGACGTGCCAGGCTCGGCCCATATATCCCTGAACGTTTATCTTCTGCACGTTGCCCCAGGGCCCCTTCGAGACGTTTGCCCGCCGAGCACAGTCGGACGAGGGCTGGCGATATCGGGAGCTTGTGAGCGGCCACGACGCCCAGGTGATGGTTCCGCGGGAGCTGGCCCAGATC
>JACDBO010000371.1 GCA_013694885.1 Chloroflexia bacterium
GCGCCTGGTCGGCGTGGTGTTCTAGGCGGATTATTCATGCGTCGGCCTCTGACCGCCGCTATGCTGTCATTCCGAGCCGCAGTGATAGTTATCAGTGATAGTTATCAGCGAGGAATCTCTCGTTGGAGGGCAACGGGCGGCGATGGAACAACCGGTTCCTCGCCCTTCGCACCTTCGACAGCCGATCCTATTCGGAAGGCAAGTTTTCATGCGCATTGCCGAGCTAAACGTCACCCCGATCGCGATTGCGGACCCGCCGCTGCTCAACTCCAATGGGCTGCATCAGCCGTATGCGCTGCGGACCATCGTCGAGCTCGTCGGCGAAGACGGAATCTCCGGTTGGGGGGAATGCGCCGGTGGGCGGCGGATGCTCGACGCCTTCGAGGGCAGCCGCCAGCACGTCGTCGGACGGAGCGCCTTCGAGCTGACCCGCCTTCAGCTCGCGCTGACCGGCAACGCCCCGGATGCGACCCAGCACGAGACGCTGATGGGACGGATGAACCCGCTGCCGGCGGCGCGCCGCGTCTTCAGCGGCGTCGAGGTGGCGGCGCTCCACCTCATCGGCAAATCGCTCGGCGTGCCGGTCTGCGACCTGCTCGGTGGCCGCGTGCGCGATCGTGTCCCCTTCAGCGCCTACCTCTTCTACAAACTCGCCGGTGGTGGTGGCGAGGTCGACGATGCTCGAGACGACGAGTGGGGTGAGGCGCTGACCCCGGACGGAGTAGTGGCCCAGGCGCAAGCGATGATCACGCGGTACGGGTTCGGCAGCGTCAAGCTGAAGGCCGGCGCCTTCCCGCCCGACGAGGAGATCGCGGCGATGCTGGTACTGCGAAACGCGCTCGGGCCGGATGTGCCGCTCCGCATCGACCCCAACGCCGCCTGGACGGTCGACACCTCCGTCGCGGTGGCCCTCGCCCTCGCCGAAACGCTCGAATACCTGGAGGACCCGACGCCGGGGATGGCCGGCATGGGCGAGGTCCACGACCGGCTCGCCGCCGAGGGGCTGCGGATGCCGCTCGCCACGAACATGGTGGTCACGGCCTTCGACGACATCCCCGAATCGCTCCGGCTCCGCGCGGTCGACGTGATTCTTGGCGACCACCACTACTGGGGCGGCCTGCGCGCGGTGAGCCACCTCGGGACGCTCTGCCACACCCTCGGGCTCGGTCTCAGCATGCACTCGAACAGCCACCTCGGTATCTCGCTGCTGGCGATGACCCACGTCGCGGCTGCCACACCGCACCTGACCTACGCCTGCGACACCCATTACCCGTGGCAGCATGAGGCCGACGAGATCCTGGTCGGCGGCAAAGTCCCGATCGTCGACGGCGCGGTCGTCGTGCCATCGACCCCCGGCCTAGGTATCGAGATCGACCGCGACGCGCTGGCCCGTGGCCGCGAGCGTTTCGAGCGCGGCGGCATCGCCGAGCGCGACGACGTGAGCGAGATGCAACGCCGCGTCGATCCCGCCTGGCAACACATCCAGCCCCGCTGGTAGCGCGGCCAGCCTCCAGCACTGCCACCGATGCCCGCGTCGATCCTCGTTCCGGGCGCTACTATTGCGTCACGTTCGGACTGTGACGGCCGAGACGGAGATGTGAGGGACTGATGGAACGCGCCTTCGTCGAGCTTCGCAACGCGATCTGCCAGCCGGGAGAGATCGCGGAGATTGATCGCGAGGATATCGAGGCGTTCGCGGCCAACTCCGTCGTCGCCCTCGCCGTCGGCGGACACGGTTCCCGGCTGCGCGCGATGACGGACGCTCTGGGCGTCAACAAGAATGCGGTGCGCCTGCCGGGCGGCGGCACCATGCTGGACCTCACCATCCAGATGTATTACGCGGCAGGTTTTCGTGACTTCGTGGCCCTCGTCGCCCACCAAGCCGAGTCGGTCATCGAACTCCTGGGGGACGGGAGCGACCACGGGGTCCGCGTCACCTATAGCCACGACCCCGGCGGCCCGGTCGGGCGCGGCGGCGCCATCCGCAACGCGCTGGAGAACGGCACGGTTCCCCGCACCAGCAACCTCATCGTCCAGAACCCCGACGACGTTGTTCTGAACTACCCCGGCTCCTTCCCCCACGATCTCGTGGCGGCGCACATCACCGGCGTGGCCCGGGGGATGGTCGCCACCGCGGTCATGGCGGAGGGGCTGCGGGCAACCTACACGGGCATGTGTGTTCGGGACGGCATCGTCGAGGAAGTGATGGCCTACCCGGCGCTCCCGGTGCCGGCCCACGTCGGCGTCACCGTCTTCGCCCCGGCGGTCTATCCCCGCTTCGATGACCTCTTCGACATCACGAAGCGATCGGACTTCGAGTCGGTACTGTTCCCGGTGCTCGTCCGCGAGCGGCGCCTGTATTCCTTCTTCATCCCCGCCCGCTGCTGGATCCAGGTCAACGACCCGAAAGCCTGGGACACGTTGATCGCCGCCCTCACGACCCAAAGCGCCCCACACCCGCGGTAGGGCCGAGGCGGTCTCTTTCTCGGCCCTCGGCCCTCGCACCTCGGCCCTCGCACCTCGGCCCTTGCTCTTAGCCGATGGTGAGTTCGTCGAGCCAGAGGGGGTTGGTCCACGCCTTCTTGCCCCGCTCGTCGATGACGGTGACGCGGCAGAAGGCGCCGGCGAGCGGGAAGGCAGCGCGGGTCAATCCATCGCCGCGCGCGAAGCGGCAGATCGAGCCGCGCCCGCCGAGCATGATTGCGACAGCGGACGCGCAGGAGACGACGATCTCCTCGCCCACGAATGCCACGTCGTCGATCTCCGGCCCGGTACTGGCGTAGAACCAGCCCTGCTTGAGCGCGTCGAGCAGCGCCGCCGGCTCCAGCGTCTCGGACCGGACCTGGACCCAGCCGCCGAAGCGGTCGGGCCGGTCCTTGAAGTGGGCATCGTCGGCGGCGATGGTCGAGAAGCGCTTGCCCGAAGTCGCCAGCGCGTCGGCCAGCATCCAGCCGTTGCCGCGGTCGCTGTCGTTGGTGTGCCCCTCGTTGTGGACCTCGATCGCGTCGAAATCGGCAATCGTGTTGACATCGTGCATCGTGACGCCGTTCCGGGCCGGGTGGGCAATGCTCACGAAAGCGCCTATCGCATGGGCGCGGGCGGCCATCTCCGGCCCATTCTCGTCCCGCGTCTGCGGCCCGAAATCCACCGGCAGCCCAACGGCGACGATGTGCCAGAGTCCACCGTTGCGCAGCCCCTGGCCGTGCAGCTCGGCCCCCAGCAGCGTCGTGAAGCCGTCGGTGCGCATCGGCCGCGTGTCCGTCACCGGGAAGCGGAACCGCTCCATGAAGTGGTCCGTAACCGCGACGAAATCGTAGCCCCGCTCCCGGTAGGCGGCCACGACCTCTTCCGGTGCCAGCAGCCCATCCGAGCGCGTGCTATGCGCGTGGAGATTGCCGCGGTAGAACCGCCCCGGCTTGTCAAACGGCAGATTTCTCAACGCCGCGATCCTCCGAGCGACAACCTCACTCGCCCCGAACCATCTTCATCATCGTACGCTCGGCCCGCTCCTCTTTGGCGAGATGGATCTGTGCATCGAATTCATCGGCGAGCTCACCGGCCAGCGGCTTGACCGAACCGAAGGCGGCGTCAAGTCTCGCACGCGCAGCCACCAGGCGGACCTCGCCGTCCGCCACCACGAACGCGATCTGATCCCCCGTCTCCACAGCGAGAAGACGCCGCACCTCACTCGGCACATTCATGTTCCCACGTCGGGTCAATGTCCTCACATGCTCAGTCATTCCTGACACTCCTCAATCGTTTTCTCGCCAACCGGCCCTCGGCACCCAGTTCAACTCCGGCCGCCTGGATCCCGCCCAAATCCCGTGACGCCGTCACGGCGCCGACTGTCATAATGTCGACGGCTCCATTGACGATGACGTGCATATCTGCGCTACGATCAACTGGCCTGGACGAATCAGCTCTACGTTGGCTGACCGTGATAGACGTTCCGCAATGCCCGCTCAGGAGACTGATTTATGGAAAAGCCCAACGGAGAGTCGAT
>JACDBO010000372.1 GCA_013694885.1 Chloroflexia bacterium
GCGTAGTACGTCCCTTGGCCCAGCCAGGCCGCGAAGATCTGGCTGAGAGCGAAACTCGCCACACCCCACCAGGCGACCCGGATGAGCCAGGTCTGGGCGCGAATCGCCAGCTCAACACCCAGCAGCGTCACCGGGAGCCATGCGGCCACCTGGCTGAAGATCGGGCAGCACGTGGACATGGCGAATGAGAAGCCGGAGAACTCGTAGGCGATCGCCGCTAACAAGGCGCCGCTGACCGTCATTCCGATCACTCGCGCGAAGGCATAGGTCGTGAAACCGGCCAGGACGAAGGGCAGGACGGTGAACACCTTGGCGGCGAGCGCAAACGGCAGCAGAGTGAAGAGGATCATGGCCGGCAGGTAGGTCCAGCCGGATTCGGGGTCGGCGGCAAACGGGGCGCCGGAAAACTGGGCGGGGTTCCAGCCGGGGATGTCGAAGGCGCGCAGGCGCTCGCCAAGGAACGTGTACATCGGGTGGAAGTAGCCGGCGCTATCCACCCCGACCATGATCCCACCGTTCCACAGGTAGGCTGTGCCGACAAGCGTCAGCACCAGCAGCGTGCATACACCGATGACATCAGGATGGATGCGCCGTATCGCGGAGACATCAAGCGGAAACGCCGTCGGCCTGGCTGTCGTCCGCACTAGGTGACTCCTCCATGGCGCCCGGGCATGAGCGATAGACGCATCCTCATTCCCGACTCTAGTCATCAACGACCGGGCGCAGCAGGCGGTCGGTCGGCGCGAAGTCATCGGTCAGGATGATGTCCGTCCGCGTCGGGAAGCGCTCACCAAGCGCCTCTCCCTCGATCCGTGTCCACCCTTCGATCTCGGTAGTGACCGGTTGCGCGGAGCCCACAACGACGTAGGTTGTGCGCGCTTCACCCGCGTCGGCGGGGACGTAGATGGTCACATGCGGAAAAACCTGGCGCAGGGTGTTGGCGTAGGCCTGCACAAACTGGCCACTCGTCGGAATATCGACCAGATTGGTCATCAGCACACCGTCAGCCGTCATGCTCTGCTTGACCGACCGCGCGAACTCCAGCGTCGTCAGGTGGTAGGGGACACTCACGTCATTGAACGCGTCGAGTTGAACGATGGAATACGTCTCCCGCGGCGCATGGAAATTGAGAAAGAGGCGAGCATCTTCGGCGTGGGTGGTGATCGGTGTATCGCGTGGCAACTTCAGGTGCTCGTGGTTGAACTCCACGACCCCTGGATCGATCTCGACCACGTCGACCGGGATGTCGGGATGCGTGGCGGTCATATAGCGCGGGAACGCGTAACCACCGCCACCGATCACCAGAACGTGCTCCGTGGCCGCGTCACCAGCGAGTCGCGACTCGCTCAAACGCAGATAGGCGGTCTCGTACCCGTACCCCAGAAACGACGGGTCATCGAGCTTGAGCGTCGTGTGGATCAGGCGGTCCTGCACGACATCGGTCACCACCGATCCGTCCTCGAGCGTGCGCGTGACGGTGCGGATGCAGAAATAGCCGGTCTCGTCCTCACACGGTCCATCGAACGTCGCCGAGGTCGAGAGTGCCGGCATTCCGATGAAAAGCATGAGCAGTAGCACCACGACCTGCCGCCCGAGCCGCCCGCGGATCAAGATCCCGCAGATCAGCAGCACACCGGAGACGAGCCAGAGTGTCCGCATCGTGCCAACGTAGTCGACCAGAAAAAAGCCGCTCGCGAAGGTGCCAACGATACTGCCGAACGCCGAGACGCCGTAGATCGAGCCGACCGTCTGACCGGCGTTATCCAGGCTCCGCAGCGCGAGTTTCACCACCTGGGGTGTCGTGGTGCCCAGCAGAAAGTTGGGGACGAAAAAAACCGCGGTCGCGGCGATAAGAATGCGAACCATGACCGGCATCGACCACATCGACACCGCATTGAAGACCACCCCACTGATGGCAACCAGCCCGCCGCTGGTCGCCGCCGCCAACAGAAAGATGCGTGAGAGGAGGACGCGCGAGGCGCTCCGATCCGCCAACCAGCCCCCAACGAAGTTGCCGGCGGTCATGCCGGCCAGAACGATGCCGATGATGCTCGTCCATGTGTAGAGGGACACGCCCAAATACGGCGCCATCAACCGGCCGGCCAGCAGTTCGATGATGAGCGTGCAGGCGCTGGCGGTGAACACGGTCGCGTAGGCCTGCCGCAGGCTGAGCGCCCGCGTGCGGCTGACTGGCAAGCTGTCGGCAAGCGCCGTGTGGCCGCTGACTTCCTGATCGGGGACAGCGGGGTCAAGCGATACCTTTGCCAGAGCCATAGAATTGTCACCTCTCCTCACCGCAATGGCATCCATCGGCAGCGACCGGATCACCCACTTACCAACCTCTTGCTTCTGTTCCACAATACCTGACTCCAAGTCCTCTGACCTGAGCGGTTTTCCAACGATCCCATAGGGGAATCTCCCCAGCGCCGCGCCGCCCCGACCATGCCTCTGCCGTCCGGCGCACGCAAGCTGGTACGCTGAAGAAACGACGACACGCCCGCCATCGCGGCGAGACGCCCGCACACAAGGAGAGCACACAATGGAACGGTGGACAGCAACGAACATCTCGCCGATGTTTTGGGTGGCGTTGGTCGCCCTCCTCCTTGGCGTCGCTATCGGGCGGGGCTGGCCAGGCGACGCGGCCACGGCGTCGAGCCACCTCCAGGCGTCCCCGGAAGCCGTATGCCTCCCGTCGCCCGCCGCCTCGCCGGTGCCGCTGGCGTCACCGGTTGCGGCCGGCCAACCAGTCGCCTACGGTGACGGCTGGACCGTCGCGGCCACAAGCGTGACCACTATGCCGAACATCAAGGACAACCAGCCGCAGGGCGTCTTCGCGGCCGTCTTTCTGACCATCACCAATAACATGGCGACCGCCCGCTACTTCCCGTACGAAGACCTGGTGCTGTTCGACGATCAGGGGCGGCCGTTCCTCTCCGCTAGTTTCATCACCAACCAGTTCGACGGGAGCAGGGGAATCCACTACGGTTTCCCGCCATCGCTGCCGACCGACACCGCCATCGTCTTCGATGTCGCCACTGATGTCGGGACAAATTTCGTCTTGGCGAGCAGTTCCGACCCCACGTTCAGGCTTCAGGTCAACATGGAGTTGCGCGGCGTGGTGGACCGCCGGTCGTGGTAGCGTCGACCCGTCCGACGGGGAACTCCCATCCCGCGTCCAGGGGAAATCCCCTTCCTGTTGTCCGAATTCATGGCGCATCCTGACAACACGAATTGGTCCGCGCAAGGGTATTCAGATCATGGCAGGATTCAGACGAGGCACGGGCGCGAACGTTGTCGGTGGCTCGGTCCGCGCGTATCTGGCACGGAAACGCTTCGCCAAAGGCCGCTGGTTTTCGTCACTCGGCATGCTCGGTGCCGGCGCGAGTCTGATGCTCGCCGGCCTCTCACTTATGATGCTGCTGTTGGGGGCCCAATCCGGCGGCGGCGTGTGGGGAGCCAGCGGGGCCATCCTCACCCCAGGCTTTTTGCCCAATGTCGGCGCGGGCCGACTCCTCCTCACCGG
>JACDBO010000449.1 GCA_013694885.1 Chloroflexia bacterium
GTTCCCACCACATCACAGGCATCGGCAGTCTCGGTAGTAGGGCGACCCGCACCTTCTACGTGACGGGCGTGACGGCGGCGACCCAACCGACGCCGACGCCGGTGCCGAATGCCGCTCCGACGGCGAACGCCGGGGCAGACCAGGCGGCGGTCGATGAGGACGGCGACGGCGTGGTCGAGGTGACACTGGACGGGTCGGCCTCCACCGATCCGGAGGGTGGCCCGTTGACGTACGCATGGACGCTCGCCAGCGGGAGGGCGCTGGCCACCGCTGCCCGGCTGGTGGTCGCGGTCCCCGTCGGCACCCACACCTTCACCCTGGCCGTGACCGACGCGGCCGGGGCGACAGCGCGTGACGATGTGGTCGTCGTGGTCGAGGCCGCCCCACCCCCGCCGACGATCGAACCAACGCCGGTGCCGAACGCCACCCCGACGGCGAACGCCGGGGCGGATCAGGCAGTGGTCGACGAGGACGGCGACGGCGTGGTTGAGGTGGCGCTGGACGGGAAGGCCTCCATCGATCCGGAGGGTGGCCCGTTGGCCTATATATGGACACTCGCCGACGGGACGGTGCTGGCGAATAGCGCCCGGTTGGTGGTGGCGGTCCCTGCCGGCACGCACGTCTTTACCCTGACGGTGACCGACGCGGCCGGGGCGCCGGCGCGTGACGAGGTGGTCGTCGTGGTCCAGCCCGCGCCGGCGACGGAACCGACGCCGCCCGACGCCTAGCGCTGGAACGCTTCTTACCTCTGCCGAATCGCTACCGAGCAAACTGCTCGGCGGTCGGTTCCGCTCAGCAGAACCAGCTCTCGGTGAGGCGGGGTGGGCGCGGGCGGTGGCTCGCCGGCGCGGGGATGGCCGGCGCCTCGATTCCCGCGGCGCGGTGGGCGGCATGCCAGATGGTGGCGACGGTCGTCTCCGGCGGCTCGGTGGTGGTGGCGGCGCGCTCGGCGATGGCGGCGACCTCGGGCTGGAGAGCGTCCAGGCGCGGGTCCGGGTGCGTCCAGCGGTACGAGAAGGCTTCGAGGTCGAGTGAGCCGAGCCAGGGGGCGGCGGCGTGGTCGTCAAGCACGGCCGAGCCGGGCGGGATCAGGAGCCGGATCGAGTAGTGCACCGGGTCGACGTTGGGCGCCATCGCGTGCGTGGCGACGAAGCGGAGCAGGTCGAGGTAGCTCGCCAGCGTTTCCCACGGCGAGAAGGGCAGCAGCGAGGGGCGCATCGGGATGCCGACCTCGTCTAGCGCGGTGATCGCGGTCGCCACGCTCGCCACCGTGTGCCCCTTACGCAGGTGGGTCAGCACGTCTTCGTTGAGCGACTCGACGGCGGAGACGACGAAGGCGCAACCGGTCTCGGCCAACTCCGGGAGGAGCCGCCGGTGTTCGAGCAGGTGCTCGATCTTGATGGTGGCGTCGTAGGTCAGCGCCGGCCAGCGCCGGTGCAGCTCGTGGACGATGCGCATCGCGTGGCCGGGACCGTTGAAGAAATCGGGATCGCCGAAGGTGATGTGGCGCGCCCCTTGCTCGACCTGGGCGGCGATGTCGGCCAGCACCACCTCGCGCGGGACCACGACGAAGCGGCCACCGTAGACCGGGGTGATCGGGCAGTGGGCGCAGGTGTGGTGGCACCCGCGCGTGGCCTCGACGTAGCCAGCCGGGACGATGACGCCGTCGCGCTCGAACCCGGCATAGTCGCGGAGAGCCGGCAGGTCGGCACGGTCCGGCACCGGGAAGTCGTGGCGGCCGACGAACGGCGCGGATGTGGTCGTCGCGGTGGTGATGCCGGGCACGGCCATGGTCGTGGCGGTGTCGAGCGCGCCGGCGAGATCGCCGAGTGGCCCTTCGAACTCGCCGCCGATGACGCTGTCCGCGCCCGCCGCCAGCAGGTAGTCGGCATTGAGGGCGGCGTACAGCCCGTAGAAGCAAATGTGCGCGTGGGGTCGCGCGGTGCGGATGCGGTCGATGAGCCGCACACCGAGGCGCAGTGCGGTGTGCATCGGTACACTGATGGCGACCAGCCCGGCAGCATGGAGGGCGTCCTCGGGCAGCTCGTCGATGGCGAGGTCGATAGCGCGCGGCGCGAAGCCGCGCTCGCGCAGGGCCGCGAGTGGGAACGCCAGGCTCAACGGCTGATGCCCCAACTCGTAGCAGGAGAGCAGCAGGATGGCGCCCGGTTGCCGCAGCGTCGTCGTCGGTTGGTGACGTGTGGGCGCCGTGTCGAGCGTCAACGTCGTGGACATAAAGACCTTTCATGGGCGGAAGGACCGCGCATCGTCGCCCAAGTATGCACAGACCGGGCGGAGTCCGGCGAGATAAGGATTGCCGGTCCCCGCTGAGCGGCGCTGCTATGCTGGCGCTGGTTGACTGTCCCAGCGGCGCGTTGTTGGCAGACCGATATGAGGAGATGGCAAATGCTTCAGGCGCACTTTCTCGCCGGGGAGACGGTCGCGTTTCGGGCGCCGGCGCTGGCGGATGCGGAGCAGGCGGTGCGGTGGTTGCCGGGGCCGTTTCCCTGGAACGCCGTGCAGGCCGAGCGCCTGCTGCGAGAGCAAGAAACGGTGCCTTGGGGCAACGCGCCCACAATCCGGCTGATCGCGGTCGCGCGGGAGACGGGCGAGATCCTCGGCGGGGCGGAGATCGAGCGGCAGGAAAAGCGGACGGCCTGGATCACCCTCACCTTTGGGCCTGATCTGGCGGGGGCGGAGCGCGAGCGGCTCCACGCCGAGGCGCTGCGTATTCTGGTCCCGTGGCTGCTCGACGAGCTTGGCCTGATGACGGTGACGACGGCACTCGGCGACGATGAGGCGGCGCTCAAGGCGGTGGCGGAGTCGCTCGGCATGGCCGAGGCGGTGCGCCTGCGCGCGCATCTGGCGCGGCCGGGTGGTCGGGCCGATCTGCTCTGGTTTCAGGCGCTCAATCCGCGCCGGACGCCGCGCGTGGATGGTGGGGATGGCGATGCCCACCTTGCTCACCATGCGTAACGCGATCAAGGTCGGTACGCGCCTCTATCTGCGGCCACTCGAAGTCGAAGATGCGCCGCTGTTCGCACGCGCCAGCGCCTTCGAGACCGAGACCGCCCACGATTTCCGGGTGCCGACGAGCGAGCTCGCTTTCGTCCACTGGATCACGGAGATGAGTCGCGCCCACCCACCCACCGAGATTACGTTTGCCGTCTGCGAACGGGGGAGCGACCGGCTGCTCGGCGGCGTGACGATCCGCCACCTGGACTGGGTGAACCGCGTCGGCGAGACCGGCAGCGGCCTGCTGGACGCCGCCGACCGGGGCCAGGGCTACGGCTCCGAGGCCAAACATCTGCTGCTCGACTACTGCTTCAACGACCTTCATCTGCACGCGGTCAACGCCGGCGTCTTCGCGCCCAACACGCGCTCGGCGGCGGCGCTGCGCAAGCAGGGCTACCGCCTGGCCGGCCGCCTGAGGTGGGACGAGTTCAAGGATGGCGCCTGGCACGACGCGCTCATCTTCGACCTGCTGCGCGAGGACTGGCTTGCGCTGCGGTCAGCCGCGGATCAGGCTGGCGAGGGTGACGGAGAGGGGATCGGCTGAGGCGGCGAGAGCGGCGGCGAGACGGGCGTTGGCGTTACGGAGGGCGGCGATACCTGCCTCACGCATTGATGTCCATGATAGTGCGAAAGAAAGCCGCGATGGTCTTGGCCAAGGCGGGGTGGATTCATGTGTTGACGCAGGAGTGGTACCGAGTAGGTGTTTTCCCTGATGACAACGGAATGCTGCTGAACTTCAATTTTCATGTCGAAGCGCGAATCCACGTTGTAAGCCGAAGTGGTGCCACGTATGCCTTCCCGAGCCACGCGTCGTTCCGAGGCTTCTTCGATCAGCAGCGGGCTCATCCAGCGGCCGCTTCCGTTGGACGTCTCACCAGCAGCGCAATCAGCAAGACAGCCCCGCGTCATCTCTGCGAGCAAGCGCACCGACATTCCCGCGTTCTACCTGCCATGGTTGGCGAGGCAGGTGGAACAAGGTTGGGTAGATGTGCCCAACCCGATGTTTCGTCACGCACGTGATCCCTCCAAGTTCGCGATACGGGTATCGCTTCGTCCGGATGATGTGGCCGCGATCGTGTGGTGGTCGAAGAACTACGGCGTCTACCTGCGCGCGCGCTTTCTGGACATATTTTCTCGCTACGACATCCAGTATTTTCACTTCACGATCAACTCTCGGCGAGACGATCTCGCGTGGTTAGAGCCTGACGTTCCGGCAGAAGCTACAGTCATCGCTCAAGTTGAGAAACTGGCTCAGTTACGCAATCCAGACATGATCGCATGGCGCTACGACCCTATCTGCTTCTGGTTAGATAGAGGCCAGCGGCGAAGCAGCTGGGATCCTGGGTTTTTCGAACGCACAAGTCGAACCTTGGCGTCGTTGGGCGTCCGCAGCTGCTATACGAGTCTTGCTGACCCATACCAGAAGTTTGTCCTGCGTCTCCGTGCTTACTTTCCGCACGTTGAGCTGCGCGGACCGGAGGCCGAAGAATTGCACGAGCTTGGGCGGGAGATGGCGCACATCGCTCAGGCCTACGG
>JACDBO010000457.1 GCA_013694885.1 Chloroflexia bacterium
GGACCCAAGAGACGTGGTTCGGCGAGCGGGTCGATCCCGATTTCGTCAAAAAAAGGGGGCGATCGTCGCCCTCTACGAGGCGCCACCTCCGGATCGTGTCGTAGTCTGCCTGGACGAGATGGGCCCAGAATCGGCCAAGAGTTTTCGGGGTCACGACCTGATCCGTCTCGACCCGACTGGGGAACGGCGGGTGCGGGCGACGCAGGAGATCGACTACGGCCGCCGCGGCAAGGGGGACGTCTTCGGGGCGTTCCGCCCGGCGACCGGCGAGGCGTTCACCATGCCGTACCTTAGCCGCACCATCGCCAACTGGGTCGCCTTCCTGGAGCAGATGGACGACTGGCTGGCTGGCTGGTGGACCGGAGCAGATCTACGCGATCCTCGACAACCTCTCCACCCACCGGGCGCTCGACGTGTTGCTGTGGACGCTGGCCCACCCCCGCTGGGAGTTCGTCTTTCAACCGACCTACGCCGCGTACCTCAACTTGATCGAGCCGTGGTGGAAGATCCTGCGCTCCCTGGCGCTCCAGGGTCGGCGGTTCGCGACCTGGGAGGAGGTCCGCACCGCCGTGGCCGCCGGCACCGCCTACTGGAACAAGCATTGTCATCCCTTCGTCTGGGGAAGCCGCCAACGCCGCCGCGCCGCGCGCCGCGCCGGCATCGCCCACCTGCCGTTCGCGTCATAGACTTGCTGGATGGACCACTAAGCGGATTAACGAAAGTCTTGGACCAGTGGGCGTGGTGCCTTGGTAGTTCCTCGAAGCTTGGCCGCAGGCGGCAAGGCAGTAACGCACTGGTCCAGAACTTCTGTGAATCCGCTCAGAGCGAGTAGCGGAATTCGTGACCGCCTCGTTCTCAGCCTCGGAGAGGCTTTCTTGTTGAGCCCGGTGCTTCAGCGCCGGGTCTCCGGTCGGGGCGGTCACGAGTTCTGTATCCCGCGCTAACGACGAACGAACCATCGCTTGCGAGCTGCCTCGCTGACGCGACCTTCGAAACTCGTGGCCAGGGAACCCCAGCCGGATTATGGAGATCGAATAGAAAATGCGGTGTTCCTCGGTGGAGTGCTCCAAACCAGCAGCCGGCTTGAGCCGACTTTGTAGGTATAGCCCGGTCCCTTTGGGGCCAGACGGCGTGGCTTGTGGATGCCCGGATCCTTAGAGTCAACCTTCATCAGCCGGCTTTGTCAGACTGGCCCGGCGCCTGTGCACCGGGCGGTCACGCTACTCGCCTCGATTTCCGTACGCCGCGCTAATTGACTGGTGCGCATGAACCCTCATCGGCGGTCAGAATGTAGCGGGCCTCACCGGCCTCCCGACCCATGAAGTAGTCCTCATCACAGGCATTCGTGAACTGCGTATTCTCGCCGCTGCTGGTGTAAACCTCGAAGACGGAACCGGCGATCTGCTCGCTCGACTGCCCCTCACTGAGGTCGCCGGAGAACGCGAGCACGTCGTCGGCAACGATCTCGACATAGATGTCGTTCTGTGCTGTAACGGCGATGCTGGTGACGTACTCGCCGTCGGCGCCGACGTTCGATGAGCTGGGTGTGGAGGTCGGGGAATCCTCATTTGCCTCCGCCTCGGTTTCCTCGGGCGCGGCCGTTGGTTCTGGCTCCTCCGTAGAACGCTGGCGTTGGTTATCGCCACCGCTGCGGCGGGTTGGTTGTTGTTCGCTCTCCTCCGTCGATGCGCGCCGTGGTTGCACCGTCTCCTCGGGTTGCGGGGTTTCGGGGGGAAGCGGCGTCGCCGTGGGGGTCGGAGTCCGCGGTGGTTCCGTGGGCAGCGCCACGTCCTGATCGAATGGGGTCACGGTGGCGAGTGGCTGGGTCGTGGTCGGCACCGCATCGGTCGGCGCCACGAACCCGCTGTATGCCCACGCAAAAACGATTGCGCCCAGGACGAGCGCGAAGGCGATGATAGCGAAGTTCGGTGCCCAATGTGTCGGCATGTTCAGTGGAGGACCGCCGCTGACGAGATCCTGCTCCGCGCGAACAACACCTCCGTGCGCCTCTTCGAACATGGTCAGCAACTTGCCGGAGTCGAGATCGAGATAGGCGGCGTAGTTGCGTACGATTCCGCGCTGATAAATTAACGGCGGCAAGGCGCTGAAGTTTTCCTCCTCCAGCGCGGCCAAGTGGTGCCGATTGATGCGGGTGGCTTGCTCCGCTTCCTTCAACGTCACGCCCTTATGGGCACGCGCTTGGCGAAGCGTCTCTCCGAACATGGCCATGGGCGTTCCGGTGACTCCCTGTATGTGATCGCCGGCCGCGAAGGGCGGACTTGTATTCCACGTCGCACGCGGCGCTACCGTCGCGTAGAACCCCGAGCAGCACGTTCTGATTCAAGTTCCAGCGGGTCGCCGATGCGAGGCTCCTCCTCCCTCACGATCAGCTAGTCCATTCTACCTTAGACGCTCCCTAGGTCCACAAACGTCCGTACGGTGCGTACGTCGGTGAGCGCGGGCGCTAGCGCGGGCGCTCACTATCGTTCTCCGACGCGGCGACGTTCGTAGATTGCGAGCATCGCATCCATCAGCGGCGTTGGTCCGTCCAGTGGAGAATCGCCGTTGCCCGTCAGCCAGACACCGTCTTCCGGTAACCACCAACAGCCGATTGAGCTCTGACACGGACGATCCGCCGCGTTGACCATGCGCCGATGGGTGAACGCCCACGGGTTGGTACACCAGCCCCGCTCGCCGTTTTCGGCGGGGCGGAAGTCGCGACACGTCTCGCAGACACGGGGCACATGCGGCGCTAGTTGGACTCGCATATCCAGGAGGTCGCCCTGGCGCGCCACGAGGGCACGAATGTCGATCTGGTCTCGCGAGTCTGAGTCGGGAGATTCATGGACTTTGAGATCGTCATCTACCGGAGCATCCTTGGAAACCGGGCCACCTGGATCCAGCAATTCCGTACCACCGTACGAAGTGATTGGCGTCCGTCGCTCCACCAGCATCATTTGATTGCGCGTCAGAGCCCCGAAGAGCCGCTCTCGGAGCTTCGCCATGTCATCAGTGGAGACAATGCGCTTCAAATCGTCTTGCGGCTGATCTCCCGCATCTCGCAAGCTTAAGAGAACGTCCGACTCCGGTGAGGGGTGTGGTCCAATCGGCTCATCCTGGGAGTCGGACTGCTCAACGAAGGTTGCGTGCGCCGGATGACTGGTCTCCTGGTCTCTCTCCACCTCACGAATTCGGCGAGATGTCTCGCCGCTCTGGTGCTGGTGAAGAACTGTCACGCCTGCGTGGCTGGAGCCGGCCACGTCGTCGGGGGGATGTTCGTCCGATTCCTCGACGTCATGATCGCTCCGTGGGGAGGTCGCGTCGACGGCGAGCGATCTGGGTTCCGCAACATGAGCCGGAGGATCGTCGGACCAGTTCGCATGTTGATTGTCACTGCTGATTCTGGCGGAACGAAGGGGGAAGTGAGCGACTTTGGGAGGGGTATCTTGGTGTCGCCGACCAAAGCTGCCCAGCCATGAACGGCGCCGCGTGGTGCGGTGGCGTGGCCGGAGGTCTATCCCGTCTTCTGACCACTCAATTTCCGAACGTTCGACGCGGTACAGCTCCGGCGGAACATCCGTGTTGTCGCCTGGAACATTCGAGGCTTGGTTCACAATGTTCCGCGCGCCGCGGACATCGTCCTCGGTGACAGGGTCCGCGGGCCGTAGCGGCAGAGGCTCCATTCGTGGCGCAACACTCTGGTCAGGGTCTGCGCTTGGATGTGCAGACGACATCGTTTGATCTGGGCTGGATAATCCCTCCGCTGGCCCCTCGCTCGACGCGGCATCAGTGGAGGTTGCATCGCCCGGTCTCTCCTGGCGAAGCGGCGCGAGTCGTGGAATTTGACGGGTCGGTCGACCTTCGCGCGCCGCTTTCGCCGCCGCCTTGATCTGTCGTGCCTGTTCCAGTACTCGGTCGTACGAGGTCAGGCCAGACTCCGACGAGTCTGGATCTGGCGCTGAACCATCCGATTCCGACGAAACTACGGAATCTCCGACTGAGAACGCGCGCCGTGGCAGTACGATGTCGTCGCGCCGTGGCGGCACCGACTCGAATCGGGCACGATCCTCGTCGCGGCGCTCGGCATGCTCGGCGCCTGACGGGAGTTCAGATGGCGGCACGGGTGGCGCCGCGTCGTTGTATTTGCGCTGAACGCGGTCGATCTCAACGGTCGGTTCGGGACGCTGCCGCGTACCGAGAACCTTATCTTCGAACTCCCGCGTGGGCGCGCTGATCTCCTCACGAGCGGAATCATCTCGTGGCGTTGAGTGGGTCTCACGATCGTCGAAGAGGTCTTGCTCGTTCACGGAAAGTGGCGGTGAGGTATCGAGTCGTGCCGGTCCGCCGTTTCGCCGGCGGTGGCGCTCTCTCGCCCGTCGGATCGCATGCTTTTCGCCGCGTGCCATGTCCTCGGCGCGCTCTTGCTGATCCGCGTGGGCAGGGTGATTGACCTCGTCCAAAGACAGACCGACCGGTCGGATGCCGAGCATCGGTTTTCGGACTTCGCCGCGAAGCGAACCCTGTTCGACGATCTGGTCGTCAACGCCTTCCCGCGAGTGTGTGGATTCGGATACGGCAGATTGTGTTTGCCGTGCCTCGGCGTCCACGACCGACGTGACCTCATCGTGGAGCTGGCGCGAAGTCAGAACGAGACGCTGGTCCGCCGGAGGCGTATCCGCGTTCATGTCGCGCGCGCCGCTTCCCGCGGCCGGTTCCCAAAGATCGGCGCCCCAGTTATTGCGGCAAGCCAGCTCACCCTTCCGGACAAGAATGCGCACATCGCTGCTGACTTGGCGTTTTGGATGCGTACACCACCCATTGCCAGGAAGTGTCGCGTCGGCAAGAAAGCGGCAACTCGAACACTTACGCTTCTGAAGCGACATGAATGTAACCCCTCCCACCATGGACAGACGGAAGGAAAAACGACACACGACTGCCGTCGCCCGCCAAGCACCCCACTGCTCGGGGACGTTCCACTCACGCAAATGTGAGGGAATCTGCCCATTGCCTCGATTGTAGCAATCGCGACCGTGCTTGTCTATGAGACACTGTGGAAAAAAACAGCCCAGTTCGGACACCGCGTCCGATCGGCCATACGTCCGTACACTGTGCTCATACGAGGCGATTGCTTGTGCATACCCGCGTACGAATGATGCCTTGCCATTGAAAGCTTTGCCATTTCGTCACAATATGGGTGTTTGAGGAGGCAGGTGGTACCGCGATACATTGTGCGCGATGCTGGCCGCGGATAGACTCGCGGTCACTGACGAAGAAGTGCTGGATGAGCCGGCGACATCGGTCGGAAGTAGCAAGGGCGGGCGGAAAGGTGGGACGAATTGCTGGCGCTTACCCGTAACGATGTTCGGCGGCTCGTGCCGATGGCGGATGCCATCGATCTGATGAAGGTCGCGTTCCGAGAGCTCTCGGCGGGCACGGCCGTGGCGCCGCTTCGGACCGCAATCGAAGTGTCGCCCTCGAACGCCGACATGCTCCTGATGCCGGCATTCGTCCCTGCCGTGAGAGCGCTCGGGTTCAAAGTGGTGTCCGTCGTCCGCGATAATCCTAGCCGTGGGCTTCCGACGATCAATGCCCTCGTCTGCCTGATCGACGATGTGACCGGCGCGCCGTTGGCGATCATGGATGGCACCTACCTGACCGCGTTGCGTACGGGTGCCGTCTCCGGCGCCGCTACGGATTTGCTGGCGCGGCAAGACGCGCGAACGTTAGTCATTATCGGGGCGGGCGCACAAGGGGTAACGCAGGCTGTCGCCGTCTGCACCGTGCGACCGATCGAGCGCATCCTCGTTGTTGATCCTTCGTCGGAGGCGTTGCATCGTTACCAGGACACGGTCACGCGCGACTGGCCTGACCTTGCGGCGCGCGTCGAGCTGACCAGCGACGCCGGTGCCGCGGTGCCGGTTGCCGACGTGATCTGTACCGCGACGACGTCAAACGTTCCGGTTTTCGACGATGCCGACATCAAACCGGGGACACACATCAACGCGATCGGTGCCTATACCCCGGCGATGCAGGAAATCCCGCCCGCCACCGTCACCCGAGCTGTCGTGGTCGTCGATCAGATCGAAGCGGCGCTGGCGGAAGCTGGCGACCTCATCAAGCCGCTCGAATTGGGCCTGGTCGGCCGCGATCATTTCAGTCGTGAACTGGGCACGCTCGTCAACGGAAGTGTGGCGGGTCGCGAGTCGGACGAACATGTCACACTCTTCAAGTCGGTCGGCAACGCCGTGCAAGACGTGGTGGTCGCGCGCCGCGCCGTCGAGCAGGCTGAAGCCACTGGTGCCGGCCAAACTATCCTCCTGACCTGAGCGCCGCGGTGACCAAGAGACTCCCGTCGTGGACGGTGGCGAGCCCAATCCTGGCCGTTCTTGCCGCCGCCTCGTTGTGGGGAACCATCGGCGCAGCCTATGCGCTCTATGATCGACACCTCGCCACCGATCCGCTCACAATCGTCACGCTGCGCGCCGCCGTGGCGACTGCCATGCTTACCTGCTGGCTCCTCGCGCGCGACCGGACAGCCTTCGCGATCGCTCCGCGCGATGTGCCTCATTTCGCCATGTACGGTTTCGTCAGCGTTACCGCATTTTACGTGGTCCTGATCTACAGCTTCGAGCAGACGAGTGTCGCGGTGGGCACGCTCTTGCTCTACCTCGCGCCTGCCTTCGTCGTACTCAGCGCGACGCTTCTTTTCGGCGACCGGCTGACGGGTACCACGGTGCTCGCGCTTGTGGCCGCGTTTGCGGGCTGCCTGCTCATCGTCGAGGGGTATCGCCCCGCCAAACTGTCCGGCAACGCATTGGGTATTGCGCTTGGGCTCGGCTCCGCGCTGTGCTACGCGGGGTTCACGTTGATCGGCAAACCCCTGCTGGCACGCTACCGTCTGTCGACCGTCGTGTTCTGGTATCTGTTCAGCGGACTCTGGGGGTTGATCGTGGTGCAGGCAATTGCGGGAGCGGGCGGGTGGCCATCGTGGCGAGAGGTGTTGGTCATCGGCGGCTACTCGGGCGTCTTCAACACACTCGCCCCGGTCTCGCTCTACGCCTGGGGACTGCGTCGGATGACGGCAAGCCAGGCCAGTATCCTGGCCATGGTCGAACCCGTGGTCGCCATTTCGCTCGCGGCCACTCTCCTCGATGAACACCTGGGCTGGCCACAGCTAGGGGGCGCGATCTGCACGCTGAGCGGTGTCGCCCTCCTCATGGTCAGGGGAGCGACGAGCCGTCCAAGGCATTCAGACGCACGATGACGGGTTGGGACGTGCTCATACCCCGGCAACAAGAGCCGGCTCGCGGGCCGTGATCGGACATGTGCCGGTCGGGCAGACGCCGTCGACCACATGGGCCCGGAACTCGTCTTCATACCACTTGATCATGCCTTGCAACGGCACCGGAGCGACCTGACCGAGCCCGCAAAGCGAGAGTTCGATGATGTGCTTGCTGGTGCGTTGCATCAGCGCCAGGTCATCAATCGTGCCTCGACCGAAGCGGATGCGGTCGAGGATCTCGACGAGGGCAGGGTTGCCGAGCCGGCAGGGGACGCATTTCGCACAGGATTCATACCTGTTGAACGCCGTCAGATAACGCGCAAAATCGACCACGCAGACGGATTGGTCGAAGACGACCCAGCCGCCTGAGCCGAGCATACCCCCGACCTCGCCCAAGGAGTCGAAGTCGACCGGGATATCGAGATGTTCGTCGATGAGCGGGCCGGCCGAGACACCGCCTGTCTGCACCCCTTTGAAGGTGTACCCGTCGCGCATTCCGCCGTAGATCTCGTTGATCAGCGTGCGCAGGGTCATCCCCATCTCCACCTCGACGACGCCGAGGCGCTTCATGGGGCCTTGGACGGTCATCAGCTTGGTGCCCTTGCTGTTCTCCGTGCCGATACCGGCGAACCACTCGCCCCCATTGACGATAATGT
>JACDBO010000460.1 GCA_013694885.1 Chloroflexia bacterium
GCGCCTGACGACGCGCGGCGAGCTGCTCCGCTCCGACACACCTGACTCGATGCGGCCCTTCGCGCTGGCGATCTCCGCTCCCCACGTCCAGCGGGCCTGGGATGAGCTGCCGGAGGCGATCCGAACAGGCGAGCCGACCTTTCCCCGCGTTCACGGCCTCGGCTTCTGGGACTATCTCGCCGCGCACCCGGAGGAAGGAGCGCTCTTCGACGGGGCGATGAGCGGGGTGGTCGGCAGCCGGGCCCAGGCCCTCCTCGCCGCCCGGGACCTTTCCGCTGTCGGTACACTCGTCGACGTCGGCGGCGGGCAGGGCCGGTTGTTGGCGGCGGTCCTGGGAGCCGTTCCCGGCCTTCGCGGCGTCCTCTTCGATCGCCCGGAGGTGCTCGCCGAGGCGGAGCTGACCCTGGCCGCGGCCGCGGTGAGGGACCGATGTGACCTCGTCGGCGGTGACTTCTTCGCGGCGGTGCCTGCGGGCGGGGATGCCTACGTGCTGGCCCAAATTGTCCACGACTGGCCGGATGGGGAGGCGACGGCGATCCTCCGCTCGTGCCACCGGGCGATGACCACCGGCGCGCGGCTCTGGATCATCGAGCAATTGATCCAGCCGGGAGATGCCTTCGACGGGGTCAAGTTGAACGACCTCTTGATGCAGGTCCTCTTCGGCGGCCAGGAGCGGACGGTCGAGGAACACCGGGCGCTTCTGGCCGCCGCCGGCTTTGGACAGATCACGGTCCACTCATCCAACCCGCCCTGGAGCGTGATCGAGGCCGTGCGTGACTGAGCTCCATCGCTGAGCCGTTCGGTTTCGCGGATCTCACGCGACCCTTTGTATGCCGACACGCCCTACGACGCCCCCGTGTCACAGGCCTCGCTGGTTATCAAGCGGGGGATAGCCCTACTGTCGATTCCCCGGCTGGCCGCGATTCGCCGGCTGGCCCGCACTCGGCATACTGGGTTTGGGACGTGAGACGAGGGCCGGCTCGCGGTTCCGCACCGGGCCACCGGTTTCTCCGCCCCCCGGATGGAGGCGGCGCACAATCACGGAAGCGGGCACTTGATGGAGCAGTCGTCGCCGACATCGAACCCTAACCTACGCCCCACGACTGAATCGACACCCGGCGGCATCGACGCGGGCGCGATCCGGCGCATGGACATCGTCAGCTCATCGGACTCGATCTGGACGCGTTTGCGGAATCTGCCCGGCGTCCGCTCCTGGAAGTTCCTGAGCGACGGGATGTTCCTGGCGCTCAGCTTCCCCATCGGTCTCTTCTGGTTTATCGCCATCGTCGTGTTGGGCGCCGTTGGCGTCTCGCTCGCGGTCGTCCTGGTCGGGTTCCTGATCCTCATGGTGCTGGTCGCCTTGACCCGGCGCGGGGCGCAGTTCGAGCGCCGCCGCATCCAGGAATTTCTCGACGAAACGATCCTCGTTCCCTACCGCCCACGCCCACGAGAAGGCGGATGGTTCCGCCGCCGAACCGCGCGATTCCGGGAGCGGACCCTGTGGCGTGATCTGTCCTACCTCATGCTCCTCTTCCCGGTCGGGATCGCGGAACTCGCGATCCTCTTCACCGCGCTCATCGCGCCGGTGGCGATGATCACCTCGCCATTGACCTTCTGGATCGGTCAGGGGCCGGAACCGTTCGGCGCCTGGAACATCGATCATTTCGGCGAAGCACTGGTTGCGGTGCTGCTCGGCCTCCTCTTGACTGTACCCGCCGCCATGCTCATCAACCTGACCGCACGGGGGCACCTGTTGCTCGCGCGCCGGCTGCTCGGCCCGGCCTCGGAGGAGGCGCTGGCGGAGCGGGTCGAGGAGTTGACCGAGAGCCGGTCGGCGGTGATGCGAGCCGCCCATCTCGAACGGAGGCGGATCGAGCGCGACTTGCACGACGGCGCCCAGCAGCGGCTCGTCGCCCTGGCGATGGACCTCGGTCTCGCCCGCGAGAAGCTGGAGCGGGACCCGGAGGACGCGAAGCGCCTGATCGAGCGCTCGCACGACGAAGCCAAGCGCGTGCTCGTCGAGCTGCGCGAACTCGTCCGCGGCATCTACCCGGCGGTGCTGAGCGACCGCGGTCTCGACGCCGCCCTCTCCGCCATTGCTGGGCGCTCGCCCGTACCTGTGACCGTCGATGTAGACCTGCCTGGCCGCTTGCCGGAGGAGGTCGAGGGGACCGCCTACTTCGTCGTCGTCGAGGCACTCGCCAACATCAGCAAGCACAGCGACGCCACCAAGGCCCTGGTCAATGTGCGGCGGGACGGTCCCTGGCTGCGGATCGAGATCACCGACAACGGCAAGGGTGGGGCGGACTCCACCGCCGGCACGGGACTGCGCGGCCTGCGAGACCGCATTGCCGCGCTCGACGGCCGCATGGCCCTCACCAGCCCGCCGGGCGGTGGCACGACGCTGGCAGTAGACTTTCCATGCGCGTAGTGATCGCCGAAGACGCCGTGTTGCTGCGAGAAGGGCTCGTCCGCCTGCTGACCGAGCACGATGCGGAGGTCGTCGCCCAGGTGGCGAACGGTGACGATCTGGTCGCCGCCGTCGCCAGCCATCGCCCGGACGTCTCGATCGTCGACGTGCGGATGCCACCGACCTTCCGTGACGAAGGGTTGCGGGCGGCGATCCAGATCCGGCGACGCATCCCCGGCAGCCCGATCCTGGTCTTTTCGCAGTACGTGGAGGAACGCTACGCCGCCGAGTTGCTCGAAGGTGGGACCCGCGGCGTCGGCTACCTGCTCAAGGATCGCGTCGCCGACGTTCGGGACTTCATCCTCGCCGTCCGGCAAGTGGCCCAGGGCGGCACCGTCCTCGACCCCGAGGTCGTCACCCGGCGGCGCCGCGACGAGCGCCTGGCCGCCCTGACCCAGCGTGAGCAGGATGTCCTGGCCCTGATGGCCGAGGGGCGCACCAACAACGGCATCGCCGAGCGACTCTTCATCGGCGACGGCACGGTCGAGAAACACATCCGCGGCATCTTCGCCAAGCTTGGCCTGGAGGAAACCGACACCGACCACCGCCGGGTTCTGGCCGTCCTGACCTATCTGCGGCTGGGCAGTGACGGACGTGGGGGGTGATGAGCCGCGCGAAGGGCTACCGGGTGATTCACGAACTGCCGAGGGAGCGGTTTTCCGCGGCGGCACCGCTCTTCGCACCCATCTGGTTCGACGAGGCGCAGATCGGGGCGGCGCTGAGTGGGCGGCAGCCGGGGCGTCTCTTCGTCGACGACCCGCAGCGGCCCAGGGCCGCGCTGCTCTGCCGCACCTACGGCTTCTACCCGGCTGGCGACCCGCACTCCTCCACCCTGCGAGCCTTTATCGCCGGCGCCCCGGCGGAGGCAGCGGTCTTCGACACCCTCTTTGGCTACATGGTCGACGACGCCTGGCGTGAGGCGCTGCTCCATGACCACGGTGACGATCTGACGGTGATCGGTCGCGAGGCGTTCCACTTCTTGAACGAGGCGTCGACACAGGTCATCGACCCCCCGGCGGATGTCCGGTTGCTGCCGCTCGATGCCGCGCTGGCGAAGCGCGTCGACGACGAGTTGGGGCAGATGATCGGCGCCTTCTGGGGCGGGTACGCAGCGTTCGCGGCCGGCGGCTTCGGGACATGCGCGCTGATCGACGACAGAGTCGCCGGTGTCGCCTACGCCATCGCCGTCAGCGACCGCACCGCCAACATCGACATCGAGACGGCCGTGCCCTTTCGCCGTCGCGGTCTCGCCACCCTGACCGCTGCCGCCTTTGTCGCCGCCTGCCAGGAACGCGGCCTGACCGCTACCTGGGGTTGCGACACGGCGAACGAGGCATCCGCCGCCCTCGCCCACCGACTCGGCTTTGTCCAAGATGCGCCGCACGCCCAGCTCAGCCCGAGGCCAGGCATCGCCAGGGTGCGGACGAAGGGAGTGTGGAGTCAGCGGGAGAGCGACAAGTCACAGACGCTTCAACGGTATGCGAGAATCTGAGCATCTGTCTGCACCAACAATGGGTGAGAGGTCGATTCGTTGCGACACGCATCGATATGTAATACTATCAGCAGTACTATCATGATGACGACCTGAGTCGACGCGAGCGGCTGTTCCAGCGGATCGTGCAGCGACCGCCCACGGCGCGCTTTAGTGACGTACAGGCCATCCTTGCTGAGTTTGGCTGGACGCACGCCCGCACGAGAGGCAGTCATGCCATCTTCGTCAAGGGAGGAGAGCGGTCGATCACCGTTCCCGTTCACGATCAGAAGGTGGGTCGCCGCTATCTCGATCAGATCCGCGAGCGATTGGGTCTGGACGATCTGGTCGAGTAACTCGGGGGTATCCTCATGCGCAAGCCACTGACTGACTATCTGGCGATGCACTATCCATTCAAGGTCGTCGCCGAACCGGACGGTGCGTACTTCATCGAGTTCCCCGATCTACCCGGCTGCATGACCCAGGCGCAGCGTGCCGAAGACATCGGCCCCATGGCCGAGGAGATTCGGACGCTCTGGCTCGAGACGGAGTACGAGCGCGGCGCGGAGATCCCGCTGCCATCGGCACCGGTGGAGTACAGCGGCAAGTTCGTGCTGCGCCTGCCGAAGTCGCTCCATCGTGCGCTGGCCGACTCCGCGGCGTTGGATGGCGTCAGCCTCAACCAGTACGTTGTCATGCTCCTGGCGCGGGGCGACACACAGGCGGCGGTCCAGCGGCACGTCGAGCGCCTGGCCAAGCACACCCGCCACTCCGGGTTGGTATCAACATCGGCAGACTGAGAAGCGCCGGCGTGGGCAGGAATGCGCGCGATGTGGGAAGATGCGCGCAGCACGTTACGTGTACGTACTAGCCCCGTCCTGAGTCATGAATCCTGGGAGCGCAGCGGCCACCATGCTCACGATCACCGTCGGTGACCTGACCTTTGCGGCGCGGTTCGAGGAGGAAGCGGCGCCGGCGACGTGCGCGGCCTTCCGGGCGGTGCTGCCGTTCGTCAGCCGGCTGATCCATGCCCGGTGGAGCGGCGAGGCCGGCTGGGTGCCGCTCGGCGACTACCGGCTCGGCGTCAGCTTCGAGAACGCGACCAGCTACCCGTCGCCAGGCGAAATCCTCTTCTACCCCGGTGGCTACAGCGAGACCGAAATCCTCGTTCCGTACGGCCACAGCTGCTTCGCCAGCAAACTCGGCCAGTTGGCGGGCAACCATTTTCTGACCGTGGTCGAGGGCAACCCACAGTTGAAGGAGGTGGGCCGTCGCGTACTCTGGGAAGGCGCCCAGGAGATCCGGTTCGCGGAGCGGGAGGAATGACCCGGATGGTTCGTCGGCCACGATGTAGCGCCACCCCTCCCTGTCATTTCGAGCCGCAGCGAGAAATCTCTCGTTTCGAGGGAAACCAGTGCCCATAAACGAGAAATTCCTCGCGCTGCGCTCGGAATGACGGCAAACGGGCGAGTGAAGTAGCGTCGCCGTCAAAATTACGAAATAATCACTGGAGGAGCAGCACATGCGTGACAGGTTGAACAGGCGACAGTTCGGCAGGATGGCTGGAGGCGGGGCGCTGGGCGCCGGGTTGACGCTGCCGGCGTGGCGGCGGGCGCTGGCGCAGGGAGCCACACCCTCGCCGGTCGCGGGCGGACCGCCGTTCCGGGTCGCCTTCGTCTACGTCAGCCCGGTCGGCGACCTGGGCTGGACCTACGCGCACGACC
>JACDBO010000479.1 GCA_013694885.1 Chloroflexia bacterium
AACGAAGTCGCCACGCCGGTCGAGGCGCTCACGACCATCAGCGCGAAGAGCGGCGCGAAGACGTTCGCAAGGAGTCTGGTCGGCCTTCGAGAAAAGATATTGCTCATCGTTTCACTTCTCCGTTTCTGTGACATATGAGTCATCGCCACAGCGGACCTACCTGGGAGTGGATGCGCACGATAGCATGGCGACGTTGCCTTGGCAATGCTGGCCGCGCTCGCTACGTGGAGAACGTGTAGATCGTCGTCGAGGTGTACTCCTCGCCCGGCTGAAGCACCGTCGAAGGGAATGCCGGCACATTCGGGGAGTTCGGGAAATGCTGGGTTTCCAGGCAGATGGCATCGCCCTGACGATATGTGCGCCCGCTCGTTCCGACCAGTGTCGCATCGAGCATGTTGCCGGTGTAGAGCTGAATTGCCGGCTCGGTCGTTCGGACCGTCATCCGACGACCGCTTTTTGGTTCGCGAACTTCCGCGGCCACCATCAACGTCGTATCGTCGACGTCCGTCCGGTCGAGTATGTAGTTGAGGTCGTAGCCTCGACCGAAGACGATTTGCTCGGACGCCGCACCGTCCCGAATGCGAGCGCCGATCACAGTTGCCTCGGTGAAGTCGAGCGGTGTCCCCGCGACGGGCGCAATCTCGCCTGTCGTGACTTGCCTGGCATCAGTAACCGTGAAATGACTGCCGGCAATCCTCAGCTCATGATCTAGCACGCTTCCGGATCCCTCGCCGGCCAGGTTGAAGTAGGCATGGTTGGTGAGGTTGACCACCGTCGTGCGATCGGTCGTCGCCCGGTAGTCGAGGCGAAGCTCGTCATCATCTGTCAAGGTGTACGTCACCTCGACACTCAGGTTGCCAGGGAACCCCTCCTCGCCGTCCGGGCTCACGCGGCTCAGACGCACCCCAACTTCACGCTCGCCACCCACCTCCCGCGCTTCCCAGACAAAGGCATTAAATCCCTTCTCCCCGCCGTGCAGCGTGTTCGGCGGCTGGTTAACGGACAGTTGATACCGCGTCCCTTCGAGCGTGAACGCACCGCCGGCAATCCGGTTGCCGACACGGCCGATAACCGCGCCGAAATACGGACTTTTGGCGACGTAGTCGTCGAGGTTGTCGAAGCCCAGGCAAACGTTGGCCACGTTTCCCGCTCGGTCAGGAACCCGCACCGCCTGGATCACTGCGCCATAGGTGAGGACCGCCACCTCCGTCCCATGCCCGTTGGAGAGCGTGTATTGGTCGACTGGCTGCCCATCCAATGATCCGAATGGTTCACGGGCGATGCTCAGCCCGTGAACCGCGTCTCGTTCGCCACTCATTTCATGCTGCCTCTCTTCCGTGCTTGACCAATCGACATGGAGCGGAAACCGCGATTTGTGCGCAGTATCCCGACACCGACAGCAGAGGGCAAGCACGTCCACCGCGAACCGTTTCAACATTCGGAGTTAGTTCACCGCACGAAAATCGACTCCCGAATCCCCGGACCCTGTTGTGCCGGGACCGCGATCCGGCGAAACTAGCGACTACAGGCGTCGATTCGCTTTACACCAGGAGTTGGCAACGCGTCATGTCTCAACCGTCGCTCAGCGTCCTCATCGCTTCGGCGGAGGGCCAGGACTACTACCATCTGCTGGACGACCTGCCCGGTCTCTCGATCCGACGGTGCGCGCCACCCGAGGTGACAGAGCAGTGTGCCGAGATCGACATCTTCTTCGGCAAACCCTCCGCCGAGGTCCTGGCCGCCGCGCCGAAGTTAAAGTGGATCCAGGCGCCCAGCGCCGGTGTCGAGTTCGTGGCCTCGATCCCCGTGCTCGTGGAGAGCGACATCGTACTCACCAACACGCGTGGAGCACATGGTCCCTCGATTGGCGAGCACACCTTCGCCCTGCTGCTGGCCCTCACCCGTCATATCCCCGAATCGGTCGATCAACAGCGGCGGCGGCATTGGGACCGCGGGCAGCTCTACCGGACAGCGCGGGAAATCGGCGGGATGACGATGGGTCTCATCGGCTTCGGCGCGATCGCGCGCGGCATCGCCCAGCGGGCCGAAGCGTTCGAGATCAATTTGCTCGCCGTCGACGCCCAGGCGGTCAGCGGCGATCCGTACCTCGACGAAGTGTGGCCCGTCAGCCAGCTCGATGACCTGCTGACAGCCTCCGATGTCGTCGTGGTCGCTGCTCCCTACACCGGGGAGACGCACCATCTGCTCGATGCGAGCCGGATAGCGAGAATGAAGCCGGACGCCTACCTGATCGCCGTCTCCCGCGGCGGCATCATCGTCGAGGAGGCGCTAGTGGCCGCGCTTACGGAGGGTCGACTGGCCGGCGCCGCGCTCGACGTCACCGAGATCGAGCCGTTGCCGGTCGAGAGCCCGCTATGGGACGCGCCGAATCTACTGCTCACTCCTCATCTCGCGGGCGCGTCGGCTCCGAAGGAGCGCCGCGTGGTGGAGATCTTTCGTGACAATCTCGAACGCTTCATGAATGGGGAGCCATTGATGAACGTCGTCGATAAGCGCCTTGGCTACTGACGCCATTCCAAAGCCTTGCAACCGACCGGGAGGACGTTGCCATGAGGGACCCGGAACATCGCGACCAGTCTCAACCGGGGTCACTGTAGCTTGCGATTGGACTCTGTTCGAGGTCAACGAGCGATTGTGGTCCCGCGCCTTCGGACTGCGTTGTTGCCGGTGCCTTGAGACGGGATCGAGGAGCAGTGAGCGGTGGTGTTCGTCCCGACCGACCATTTTCTCTGGGACTTCTGGCTCGCCCCGCGAGAGCCGGAGGAGCCATATCACCTCTACTATCTCCGCGCTCCCCGCTCTCTCCCCGACCCCGAATTGCGCCACTGGCAAGCTCACGTCGGGCTCGCTGTCTCGTCCGATCTCGTTGACTGGGTGGAGCGACCGGAGGCGTTCGCGCCCGGCCACACCGGACAGTGGGACGACCGCGCGATCTGGACTGGGAGCATCCTCAAGCATGATGGCCGTTTTTACTGGTTTTACACCGCCCTCTGTCACCGGGACGGCGTGCAGCGCATCGGTCTCGCGGTCTCCGACGACCTGGAACGCTGGGAACGACACCCGTCGAACCCGCTGATCGAAGCCGATCCCCGTTGGTACGAGAAAGCGGCGCCGGGCAGCGATGCGCTCGAAGCCTGGCGTGACCCGTGGGTGGTCGCGGATCCCGACCGCGGGGGTTGGATCATGTTCGTCACCTCCCGCGCCAACAGCGGTCCTGTCGACGAGCGCGGGGTGATCGGCGCCGCCCGCTCGTCTGATCTCGTTCATTGGGAGGCGCTGCCTCCAGTCGCCGCGCCATTGGCGTTTGAAGAGCTCGAAGTTCCGCAATCCGTCCGCGTCGGCAATCGTTGGCTCCTCCTTTTCTGTTCCGCTCGACCGTCCGCCCGCCGTCGAGCGAGTGATCCCGAGGTAAACATGTGGAGAGGCACCCACTATCTCGTCGCGGATGATCTGCTTGGACCGTACGAACTGGCGCCCAGCCCACCCCTCCTCGCTGACAGTGTTGCGACGTTCTATGCCGGCCGCATAGTCGAGGGACCAGAAGGCGACGTGGTCTTTCTCGCTTGGAGACAGTACGCCGGTGCAGAGGGCCAGGGCGGATTCCTCGGCGGCCTCTCGAACCCAGCGCCGGTCACCGTCGCTGCGGACGGTTTCCTCTCCGTCGACCGAGCGGCCCTCTGGCCGGGTGCGCCCGTCGCTTGACCTCAGCGCGTGGTACGATCCGACCGATGTCGATCGTCATGCCCTAGGCTACGCCCCCAAGGAGTTCAGTCCAACCGATGACTGCCACAATCGCTCGCGGCGATCTCATTTCCGTGTTCGCCAGCGCGGACACCAGCCGCCAGCTCACACGCCGTGCGGCCCTTCGTGTCGCCCTGATCGTGTTTGCGACGGCGGCGGTCATCACGCTCGCGATGACCGCCGCGCCACGGGCCGTCGCCGCGGAGCCCGTCCGTATCGAGGGTATCGTACACAATGCCGACGGCGTTCCAATCCACGGCGCCCGAGTGGCGCAAGGCGACAGCGCCGATGTCACCGGAAAGGATGGGATATTCACGCTGCGCGGTGGCGACCTCGACCTCACCGAGCGGGTCCATGTCTTTGCATCTGGCCATACTGAGCGGTGGGTCGAGGTTGACGAGCAAGGTGAGCCGTTGGAGGTCACGCTCGAGTTGCGGCCGATCAAGGCGATCTATCTCAACCCGTTGATCTCAACCAGTGACGCCGACATCGACCGGCTGATTGCGCTCATCGACGACACCGAGCTCAATGCCATCGTCATCGACATCAAAGAGGAGCTGGTGTTCTACGATACTGAGATCGAGCTCTTCCGCGATGCCGGCACGGTGCAACCAATCCTTGATTTATCCGCGCTCATGGACAAACTCGAAGCACACGACATCTATTCCATCGCCCGGCTGGTCGTTTTCAAGGACTCCATCGTCGCCGAGCGATTCCCCGACCTCGCGGTGCGCAACTCGGCCACCGGCGGGCTGTGGCGAGACATGAACGGCGTCGCTTGGGTCAATCCGACCGACGAGCGCGTGTGGGAAGCCAATTCCGACCTCGCGGTCGAAGCCCATCGTCATGGATTCGATGAGATTCAGTATGATTATGTCCGCTTCCCGACTGACGGGGATCTCTCCACGCTCGACTATGGAGTCGCCAACACCCAGGCCAATCGCGAAGCGGCGATCACCGGTTTTCTGGCAATGAGCAGTGAAAAGCTTTGGCCGCTCGGTGCCAAGATTTCGAGCGATGTCTTCGGCTATACGCTGCTCGTCGACGACGATCTCGGCATCGGGCAGAATTTCGTGGAACTCGCCGCGTACGTCGACTACCTGAGTCCTATGGTCTATCCCTCGCACTTCCCGAACGGCAGTCTCGATGTCGCTGGCCATCCCAATGCTTTTCCCTATGAAACGATCGAGATCAGCATGTCACTCGCCAAAGAGAAGCTGCCGACTCGAATGCTCAAGGTACGCCCGTGGCTGCAAGACTTCACCTTTTTCGACCTGCCACCCGCGTATGGGAACGATGAGGTCCGCGCTCAGATCGACGCCGCCGAGGCGGTTGGGACCTCAGGTTGGATGTTGTGGGATCCGAACAACGAGTTCCACGCGGGCGCGCTCGATCCAGACACGAAGCGCTCATCTTCGCCGCCCGGTGAAGAGCTGGCGAGGATCATGAATCGGGTGGCGCCAAGTGCCGTCGTGGCAACGCGGCGAGCACGTCCTCGACGGTCAGCCACGCGCTCCCAAACAGCCGATTGACCTGCGGTGAGAACGTCAACGAGCCCGCCAGGACATCCCGCGGCGAATCATCCGCGATGATCCCCCCGCCACCGAGGAGCACCACCCGCGTCGCGTAGCTGGCCACGAGTTCGACATCGTGCGTCGCGAGCACGATCGCGACGCCCTCACCCGCCAGCTCACGCAGCAGTGTTCCCAGCTCCGCCTTTCGCCAGGCATCCATGCCGCGCGTGGGCTCGTCGAGGAGCAAGACACGCGGTCCACCAGCCAGAACCGCCGCCAGCGCCACTCGCTCCCGCTCACCTCCACTGAGATCACGAGGGTGCCGCTCGGCCATCTCCGCGAGTCCGAACCGATTCAGCACAGACTCGGCAACTGTCCATTCGGAGTTGAACAACATATGGTCACTGGCTCGTCGTGGACCAGACGCCTGAGCGTCCTTCAAGCCGAACGGACGCCAAACACGGCGCCCGGATCCATGACCATCGTTGCGTCGATGGGTAAGGGTGAAGGTGAGCTCATCCGCCACGCGGTTGGCAAAGAGAAGCGATCCTGGCAGTTGCGGAAGATAGCCAACATCACGACCGATGATCGCGGGATCCTCGGTCGTGACATCGCGGCCAAACAGCTCGACTCTGCCCCGCCGCGGTCGGTGGAACCCCATGAGCGCACGGAGCAGCGTCGTCTTGCCGCTCCCGTTCCGTCCCATCAACGCGACGAGCTCGCCACTGCGGATCGATAGGTCGATCTCCTTGAGGACAGGTACGTCGTCGTGAGCGAGCGATACCCCTTCGAGCGCAAACGCGGCAGCTCCCGGAGTGCGCACTTCGGTAGCGGGTGGCGCCGCCGGGAGATCGAGACGGCGCGCAAGCGCGCGGCCCTCCTTGATAGAGAGGGGGAGAGGTTGCCAGCCGAGCGCTTGCCCGATCCGCGTAACAGGCGGCAACGCGGGCCGATCGACATCCGCAATGACCTCGCCGACCGGACCATCAACCGTGAGGCTGCCATCGCGGCCCAGATAGCGGAGCCGGTCGGCATGGGAGAGCACCCGTTCCAGCCGGTGCTCGGCGAGGACAATGGTCAGCCCAAGGTCGTCGTTGAGACGAGTAAGCGCCGCCAGGACATCCTCGGCCCCCCAGGGATCAAGCTGACTCGTCGGCTCGTCGAGCACCAGCAGCCGAGGATGGAGCGCCAGCGCCGCCGCAACCGCTACCCGCTGCCGCTCGCCGCCTGACAAGGTCGCCGGGTCCCGTTCCCGGAGTTCGACGATACCGAGGAGCTCGAGCATTTCTTCGACGCGGGCGCGGAGCGTGTGGTGGGCGATACCATGCTGCTCCAGACTGAAGGCGATCTCGTCATCGACGCGACTCGTCAGCAGTTGCGATTCCGGATCCTGAAACACGAAGCCGACCTCACGGCTGAGCCTGCGCGTTCCGTACCGGCGTGTGTCGTGACCAGCGACGGTCACCATCCCGCCGAACTCGCCGCCGGAGAAATGCGGCACCAATCCGTTCAAGCAGCGCAGCAGTGTCGACTTCCCCGAGCCTGAGCCGCCCGCGAGAACGACGAACGAGCCCTCTGGCACGGTCCAGTTGACGTGATGGAGCGCAGGCACGACCGCGGTGGGATACCGGTACGTGACCTTGGACAATTCGGCCACGGGAACACCGGGTTCCTGCACCGCGCTCATGGCATCCGCTCCGGGTTGCGGCAAGCGCGGGAGAAATCAGGAGTGCCAGTCCCAACAGGAGCGATAGATCAGCGACCGGCCACCGAAGCGTTGGGTACGGTTCGTAGCGAAGTCCGGCGGGATCGACCCAAACGCGAAACACAGTGGTCGCCAGCGCCGCTGCCGAGCAGACGATGATGACGGAATCCGTCGTCGTCCAGGTCCGGGAGCGATACCGCGTTCGACGGGCGATGCGGCGTCCTCTACCCACGCCCGCCACCAAAAGCGCCACCACCGCGACAGCCGCCGCCAAACCCGCCATACGCTCGACACCGACCACGACGGAGTAGGCCGCCAACGCGGCAAACGTGACACCGATCACGTTTGCGACAGATCGCCAAGTCAGCCCATCCGCTCGATTTTGGTCCCGAGTCTGCCCGCCAAAACCGCGCGATTCGAGCGCTTCCGCCATCGTCAACGCCCGCTCCAGGCTACCGTCCAGCAGTGGAACCATGAGCGGCGGCACGCCACGGAGACCACGAAGCCGATGCCCACGGGCGGCCTGCGCTTCCCGAATCTCACGCCAGGCAGATTGGATACTTGGCAGAAATGACCAGGCCACCGATCCGGCGACAGCCAGCGTCTCGGCCCGATCGGGGAGCACACGCATCAACGCCTGCCAGTCGAGCATTGCTCCAGCGGTCGTGCCGACCAGCACGATTGCGACGAGCGCCGCGCCGCCGAGCACGCCAAAAACCACCGCGTTGAGGGTCAGCGGCCCACCGATCAGCGGCCAGCTACCCGGGAGTTGAGCAAGGACCACGTCGCCCGCGTGAACCGTGAGCACGTTGAAAAGCACACCAAACACGGTGAACAACGCGGCGATCCGAACAACCCATACCCACGACGCCAGGCGTTGCGTCGCGATGGGCGCCCAAGCTGCACGCACGACGCCGGCGATGATCAACAACTCGGCCAGGACGAACGGGTTGCGCCCAATGAGCGCGGGCACCGTCGCCGACATCCCCCAAACCACCCAGACCCGAACATCGAGTCGACGAACGCTCGTCATGGCCCGACGCGCCGCGCCGCATGGCGAAGCCACCACAGAATGAGACCACCGATCGACCCGACCGCGACCAGAACACCGCCACCACGCAGCACATCGGAGACTCCACCGCTCCCTCCGCCGTCCTCCAAAACGCCGCCGACCGTCCGCAGTGAAGCCGCGGGAACATCACCAGTGGCACCCGCGCCTTTCGCTTCGGCACCCGCCAACTCGAGGAGGTCGGTCATGGTGATCCCGGGCAGGCTGGGTTGGCCGCTCGTCCAAACCCAGCCGTCGATCACCCCGTCTCGCACCGTACTGTGGCTGGCTCCGAGGGCGACGGGCGACCACTCGCCCGGTGCGGTTTGCCGCACATACTGCCAGAATGGCGACGATCGGTCGGCTGTCTGGCAGACACGCTGACGGCATTCGGTGAGCCCACAGCCGGTGCCGCCCACCGTACAGACAGCCTGCCCCAGCCCACCGAACGACACCGTCGTGAGGGGGATGCCACTGCGGCGGAGTAATTCGATGCCGGTCAGTTCATCCTCGACAAATGGGACGTAGACATAGCTGACGCGCCCGTCACCATAGGAAACCACGATTCCCGCCGCCCGCGGCGAATCCAGCTCTCTCGCCGAGACGCCACCCAGAACCGAGAAAAAGAGCACGCACGAGAGGAGTGCGGCAAGGCACGCGACCGGCGACCGGCGAGATTTGGCGGCCATATTCACGCTGCCAGGGAGCGCTCAACTCTCGCCACCGGTGTCGCCGCTGGCGTCGCGGGAACATAACCGGCCGGAAGAATGGGTTGGGCCAGGCCAACGAGCGCGGGAATGGCCTGCACGGTGGCGAAGATGTTGTCTTCCGGCTGGTCCATCGAGTAGCGAAACGCGCCGGTTTGGTTCTGAAAGGCGGCAAGAGCGCCAGCTGCGTTGTTCCAGGACTCGCTAGCGGGATCCTCACCGACCGCGATCAACCCCTGCACGACCAACCCGGTCGAGTTGGCGTCCGCGGGAAACCCTTCGCTCGGTTGAAACCGAAAGGCACCGTCATCCTCCTGCGCCGTGCGCAGGAAGTCGAGCCCGGCAGCGAGGAGTGCGTTGTCGCCGAACCCGACGGCAACCAGCGCCTGGAGAACGAGGGCGGTGGTATTGCTGTCGAGCGCCGCGGGTTCGGGATTCCCGTCGAAGGCCCAGCCACCCTCTGGCCCCGCTCGTTTGATCAACGCATCAAGCGCCGGTGCGGCGACGTCGCGGCCCGCCGCCCTCAAGGCCAGCATCGCTAGGGCATGGTCGAACACACCGGTGCCGTAGATACCGGTCTCCTCGTCCAGATCATCCTCAATCGACGCCAGCAGGTCCGAACCGCCTAGGTCGGTCGGGTCCGCACCTACCGCCATTGCGGCCAGCGCAAGCTTGGCGGCCTGACCCGCGCCAGACTCCGCGTAGTCCGCACTTGTTGTTTCGAGGAATTCGACCGCGCGCGCAACCGCCTGATCCGTGTCGACGCTCGCGCCGACCTCTCTGGCGGCGACCATCGCGATGATCGCGTCGCTGGTCAGCCCTGGATCGCTCTCACCTTCGAAGCCGATGAATCCACCGTCCTCCGCCTGCTGACCGAGCAGCCACTGGATAGCCGGTCCCACGCCACCGCCAGCCGCCGAAGGTGACGCGGCCGGTGTCGCTTGTGCCGCTGCGATGCTGCTGTTGAGCGTCGCCGCGCATCCGAGAGCGACCACCACGAGCAGTGTCACGCGCAACCATCCCCCATGCTGTCTCATCGTCACCGACCTCCTACCGCGTTCGCGCCCAAACGTCCCGATCCTAACTGCCTCAACCACCGCAAAAAAACACCCGCTCTCGCGAGCGGGTGTTTGCAATCGGACCGTTGCCAGGTTCCGGCACTCTGTCCACGCCGGCCGGGCACGCCATCTGAGGCGCCGACAGCGAGCGTCGTTCATTCCTCTCCCCCGTTCGCGAGGGGTCATCAGCACAATCGATCCGGGCGATCTGGCTTCACCGGGGCCTTCGCCGGCCCAGCGTCACAGTTGCGCGTCAGCGCCGGTCTTCCACCGGCTTCCCCCGCGGCGGGGTGGATTCCTCTTCCCCGCCATCGATCGCGTGCTCTTAATCTGTCAAGGTACGAAGCGCCCAGAGTGTTCTTCGTCGGCGCTCTTGGTGTGGCTGAGTGTCCCACCACCCGCACGCGGCTGTCAACGCCACGTCGAGTGCCAAGGTGGTATAAGGACGGGGCGGTTGGCCATTGCGGACGCCGCGTCGCGACTCGTACTTCCTCTCGGCCAGGAAACGCGGTTGGATCTGGACGTCACAGTTGGGCTTGGCTTGGCAGCAGCAGGGGCCGCGGTCCTCGGGTCGATGCTTGGGCTGGGCGGCGGAGTTTTCCTCGTCCCTCTCTTCACCCTCTTCTTCGGAATCGACGCACGGATCGCAATAGCCGCCAGCGCCGTCTCGGTAGTCACCAATTCGGTCGCCGGGTCGTCGGTCCACCTCCGCAGCGGTTTCACGAATGTCCGTCTTGCCATGCTGCTTCAAGTCACAACCGCCGTAGGTGCCATTGCCGGCGCGCTCATCGCGGTCGACGCCGACTTGGCGGTGCTGAACGGGGTCTTTGGCGCTGTGCTGATTGCTTCGGCAATCAGCATGCTGATCCGCCGCCAGGCGGTGGTGCCAAACGCGCCGCCCGACGCGCCGGATCCGTTGCGGCTCCGCGCCGAGTACATTGACCCCGCAACGGGACGCACCGTCGCCTATATTCCGCGGCGCCTGCGCGCGGGTGTCGGCGCAAGCGGCGTGGCAGGTGTGCTCTCCGGGATGCTGGGCATCGGCGGCGGCGCGGTCCAGGTGCCGACCATGAACCTGCTCATGCGCGTTCCGGTCAAAGCCGCCGCCGGCACGAGCACGTTCATGGTGGGGATGACGGCCGTCGCGTCCGCGTTCGTCTTTTACGCCGACGGCCTCATTGACCCGAGAGTCGTCGTCCCGGCCATGGTCGGCATCTTTCTCGGCGCGCGCATTGGCTCGCAGCTGACGCGCCGCGTCCGCACCCAGGATCTCGTCGTCGTGTTCGTTCTGATCTTGCTCTACCTCGGGGCGTCACTGTTGCTGCGGGCGTTCGGTGTGACCCTTCCTGGGCAATCGGAATGAGTACCGGTCGACCATCCACCGATCCACCTACGAGCGCGGTCGCGGCGAACTCCGTTGAGCCGTCGGTTGCGGATGCCCGGCTGGTGACCCAGACCGCGACTGCCGTACTAGGTGGTGGATTTCAGCTTGGGATTGCCATCCTCACGCTTGGGCTGATCCTTTCCATCGTTCAGCGCGAGCCATTGGCGCAGAGCATCCCATCACTGGGCGAGGTCGGCCGTGCCGTCGCCGATGGAAACGCGGCCGGCGTGATCGACGTTGCGATCCTCTGGATGATCGCGGTGCCCGTGATGGCGGCACTGGCGATCGCGGTTGCGTTTTTCCGCGTCCGTGAGTGGCTCTTCATGACGTTTACGCTGCTCGTTCTCGCCGTCCTTGGAGTCTCCATCGGCATCGCCATCGCGTAACCAACTCGGGATAGCGTGATCGACGATTAACTCAGCAGTGTGTCGTCGCCGTCCGCTGGGCGACTCTCCCCATACTCTGGAGGGCGGACGATGAGGCGACCAGCGTCGGGCTCGATAGCCTGGACAAAGTCGGGATGGTTCGGGATGAGCAAGTCGGGCGCGGCGTTCGAGCTAATCACGAATACGTCGTGGGCGCCGGTTTCGATGAGATCGGTCACGATCCCGAGGCGGTCGCCCGACTCACCGTAGGCGATCAGCCCGATGAGCTGGTAGAGAAAAAACTCACCGGGCGCGAGTGGTCGCGCTTCATCCCCGGCGATTCGCACGGGAACCCCGCGCAAATGCTGCCCTTCCTCGCGCGAATCGACGCCTTCGATGGAGATCAAGGCATGGTCGGCCTGGAATCGCACCGCTACCAAGCGCTGAGGACGCTCATCAGAACCGAGAAACACGGTCTTCAGGTCACGGAGGTGATCGGGATCATCGGTGGTCAGGCGCATTTTCAGCTCGCCGTGGACACCGTGCGGGCCGAGAATAACCCCGATTGTAAGTCGGACATCGCTGACGGACGTGGCCGGTGCCGGGCCGTGGGTGTCGATTAACTTGTGCAATCGTGGCGCCGCGCGCTTATCTTTTCTTCGGCCGGTTGTACGGGAGGAAGCCGCCTGAGTCCTCGGACGTGAGCCCGATGACACGGCGGCCGGACGCGCTTCGCCCGCTCGCTGCCCGCCGGAGCCATCAGAGCGGTTCAATGTCCAGGCTCACCCTGAGGTTGTGGCGTGAGGCGGCGACCATCAGGGCCGTGCGGAGGGCACGCGCGATCCGCCCCTGCCGACCGATGACCCGACCGAGTTCGACCTCTGGCACTCGCAGTCGCAAAACGACCGCGCCTCCGCGGCGCTCGACACTGACCCCGATCTCTTCCGGGTCATCGACTAGGTTGGTCACGAGGTAGATCACGAGATCACGAAGCGACTCCGCACCCGCCCCTGGCTCGTCTGAGACGGAGGCCTCGCCGGCATTCCCGTTTGGCGAATGTGCTTGAAGATCTGCGGCAGGTTCCGGGGCATCAACGGTGCCGGCCGCAGTCTCTTGAAGGTCCCGATCGTCGTCGGTGGACACCATGAGGCGACTACGCGGAGACCGGCTCGGCCGGTTGTTCGGTCGCTTCGCCGGTGACCCCGACCCGTTTCAGCAGGCTGGCGACCGTGTCAGACGGCTGCGCACCGACGCTGAGCCAGTGGCGCGCCCGCTCTTCATTGATCTTGACCGTTGCCGGATCAGTCAGTGGATCGTAGTACCCGATTGTCTCGATGAAGCGACCATCCCGGGGCGACCGCTGATCCGCGGCGACGATCCGATAGCTTGGGCGCTTCTTGGCACCCATACGACGTAGACGAAGTCGAATCACATGATACTCCTGTCGTGTCCAATGACACGTGCATGGTTGGTTTCGTGGATGCAATCTAGCATTGATGCGAACCGGCGTCAAAAAAGGCACGCAAATCCCTCACCAACGATGGTGATCTCTGCGGAAAATCTACCATGCAGCCAAAGTTTCGACCAATGCGGGTCGCGTCGGGTGCTGAACGTGGCACCCGTGGCACAGAGTGGGTTAGCTGCGACCGCGGCGCGCGAACCTGCTCGCGGATGGACGGCGGAGTGCGCGAGGGGTATCGACGGCGGTCTGGCAACAGGCGGCCACGACGGCCGTGGTCAGTGAGGGGGAGAATCCAAGTCGACGAGCGCGGGCAGTAATCTGGTTAGGTCCCTGACGATCGACGAGTGCTTCCGCAATCACACGGCTGGGGCTCAGGGGTCGAGGCTCAGTTCGAATTGAAGATTCCATGGTGACTCCTTCCATTCCAAACAACCCAGAAAAAAACGGTAGTCAGACCCAAGGACATTGATCCTACCGCCGAGATCGCTCGAGCAACGCCCACACTCGTTGCCGTCCCGAACTCGTTATTGCCCAACATCGTAGCAACGGACGGCCGCATTAGCAACTATTGCCACAAGATTCCGCAATAGCTACCGGAAAAACGTTGGGTCTTGATGTACGTACACCTTAGATTCCAAGTGTCCTGCTTGCCTGAGGGAAGAATCGTTCCATTTCCTGGCGGTACCGTTCCACTTCGGCATCAGCACCGGCTTTCGTCCACCCGAGATGCGTTTGACACAGCTGGGCCGCCGCCGGCAGCGCCTCGAGACCGACATCGGGGCCATAACCGGCCATCGTTCGTCGGAGCAGCGCATCGACAAGGGTGGTCGCCCGTTCTGACCGGAACGCAAAGATCAGCGCTGCGCCAATGAGGGGATTGGTGGGGCTCAAGCGTTGTCGTAAGTCCGGTGCTTGCTCGGCGAGGGCGACGACATCCCGGGCCCGGATGCCGTAGATTCTTACCAGCTCGTCTACGGCTGCTGCGTCGAGCCAGGATGGCGCGCTGGCTCGAAAGCGTTCGGCAAACGCTGGGAAGCAGCGCACCCCGCCCGGCAACGGCATGACGGCCGTCCGGCTCGCCGGTGCGCGGCGTCCAAGTTTCGTGAACACGACTTCGACGGCTTGCTCAGCGAGTTCCCGGAACGTCGTCAATTTTCCGCCGACGATGGAAAGCAACCCTTCGACACGCGGTGCGTGATCGTGGACCATGTGCCGCCGCGAGATGCGCGCTTCGGAATCGGCCGGCTGGTTCGGCAGTGGCCGGATACCGGCGTACGCATAGAGCACGTCGCCACGGTCGAGCGAAGCATCCGGCAACACCTGGTTGGTTTCGCGCAGGAGGTACGCGATCTCATCCTCCGATGGCGCGACCGCGTCCGGGTTCCCTCGATACCGGACATCGGTCGTTCCAATGAGGTAGAGGCCGTTCCAAGGGATTATAAAAAACGGTCGACTGTCTTCTTTAGCCTCGATGTAGAGGGCATCGGTGGGCGCGTTGGCGAATGGCGCGACGACGATATGGCTGCCTTTTGTCCCACCGATCAGCGGCGGCGGACGCTCCGCCATCCCGAGATCGGCCAGCACATGGTCAACCCATGGCCCCGAAACGTTGATCGTCACCGTGGCCCGCGCCGCGTGGCGCGCTCCCGAACCGTCGTCAACGAATTCGACTCCGCGCACTACCCCGGCCTCGACTAATAGCCGATCCACCCTGGCCTTTGGTAGGACGAGCGCGCCGTGCGCCAGCGCATCGAGAGCGTTCTC
Source organism: Chloroflexia bacterium (assembly GCA_013694885.1). Taxonomy (GTDB): domain Bacteria; phylum Chloroflexota; class Chloroflexia; order Thermomicrobiales; family UBA6265; genus JACDBO01. Next base: position 14,770 of record JACDBO010000479.1, read on the forward strand.
AACCGCGATACGTTCAGGAAACTCCACCTGCGCGTCATAGTAGCGGGCAGCGCCGCGTAACCCTTGCGGATTCAGGCCCGGCAACCCGCGCAACGCTTGCTCCCGGCTCATCATCGCGTGGCGCGGCAGCGACTTGTCCCACGACAGCACGTCATAGGCGATCATTCCTGCACGGATCAACAGCGGGCCGCGCCGGTGGTGCTCATAGAGTGGGATCGTCAGCGGCAGCGGACGGACAAGGTGGGGCGCGATTCGGAGCAACCGCTCGCGTTCCCGGAGCGATTCCCGAACCAGGCCGACCTCGGCATGTTCGAGATAGCGCAATCCGCCGTGGATGAGACGGCTCGACCAACTGGTGGTCCCGGCCGCGATATCGGTCTTATCGAGCAGCAGGACGCGCAGACCACGCAGCGCCGCGTCGCGCGCGATCCCAGTCCCGTTGATCCCCGCCCCGATCACGATCAGGTCGAACGGCTGATCCAGGATTCCGACATTGCTGTTGGTCACTTATTTCCCCGCGCTCATGGCCATGTCCTTCGAGCCCAGCTGATTCTACGTGTTCGACGTGCCTTGAGCGGACGAGTGGTTCAAGGAAACCGTCGAGAGTTGACGACTTGAACGCTGCAGGCTATGATGACACGAGTAATTCGCCATTTCAAACTTACTGCGTGCCCATGAAGGACATCCACTTGTGACCCTCCACAAGCCGCGACGCGCCACCAGTCAGGATGTCGCCCGCCATGCACGCGTCTCCCGGGCCCTGGTCTCTGGTGTCCTCAACGGAACCATGAGCACGATGCGCGTTTCGCCCACGACCCGCCAGCGCGTCCTCCTGGCCGCCACGGAGCTTGGCTATTCGCCGAACCCCCTCGCCCGCGCCCTGCAGCAGCAACGCAGCAATGTCATCGGATACGTTCCGCGTTCCTCCCGGCGCACGCCCTACGAGCACCCTGTCCCCTTCATCCTTGGTCTCCACATCGCACGCGCCGCGATGCGCCGGCAACTTCACGTCGTCGAAGCCAGCGCCGAGACGGCCGAGGCGCGAAAAAGCGACGAGCTCGTCCGCTTCATGCGTGAGCGCCGGGTCGACGGCGTGATCCTCGACAGCCCGGAGAGCGCCGCCGAGGTGCAACGGTTCATCGATGATGGATTGCCGGTGATCCAGTTGATTCGGCCCCGTTCCGATGTGGACTCGCCGACCGTCGTAGTCGACGCGGACCCCGGGATCAGCGAAGCGCTCCGTCACTTGATCGAGTTGGGGCATCGAAACATTGCCTTCATCGGGCACGGGGGCGCTCACCCGGTCGATCGCGCGCGCCTCGACTGCTTCACGTCGAATCTCCACGCTCGGGGCCTTCCAGTGCGCACGGATTGGCTGCGCCTCGTTGCCGACTACGACATCGCCGCTGGCAACACCGCAATGTCCGCCCTGCTTGCCTTACCTGAGGATCGACCGACTGCTCTTCTGGCCACGGGCGACAACCTCGCCGTCGGCGTCCTTCAGGCGCTCTACGCGGCGGACGTGCGTGTACCACGCGATTTGAGTTTGATCAGCTACGACGACATCTTCGCCGCTCACCTGGCCCCACCGTTGACCAGTGTCGCGCAGCCGCTCGAAGAGGTTGCCGAGCGGGCACTCGCGCTCCTGACGGCCGCACTGGAGTCGACGCCTGATGCTGGAGCGGGGTCCGCTATCGTGTCGCTGCCGACGCGCCTCATCGTGCGCGACTCGACACGAAGCCCGAGCAGGAGACAGGAGGGATGACGACAGCAGACGCCACTCAAATGGTGGGCATGATTGGCCCGCGAAACACACGCTCGAAAGGAGCACCCCTATGAAACACTCGATGTCATCCGAGTCCGAATCGATCCGATTGTCACGTCGCCAAGCGATGCGCCTCGCGGGCGGGGGAGTGGCCGCGGGGCTGCACGCTGCGTCTCATCAGTGCGCAGGCGCAACCGCGCAGACGCCAGCGTCCGGCGCCATCACTATTCCCGATTCTGGCGCGAGTCTCCCGACCGAAGACGTCACGTTTCGGATGGCTGACGCCGGACTCGACACGCGTGAGTTCTTCGCCCAGTTCTTCCCGGCGTACATGGCCGCGCACCCCAACATCACGGTCCAGTACGACAATCTCAGAGACAACGACCTGCGGACCACAGTCACGGCTGGACTCCAGAACGGTAACGCCCCGGATATCTTCCGCCTGCCCGGTGGTCTCCCGCTTGCCCAACTGGTCAGCGAGGGTCAGGTCGCGGCCCTCGACGACGTCATCCCCAACTTTGCGGCATGGAAAGAGGCCTTCCCGGCGAGCTCCTTTGCTGAAGGCATCAACGTGTTCAATGGCCAGACCTACACGTTCCCCCATCTCTCACCGAGATACTTCGGGTCGATGTTGTTCTACAACACGGCGTACATGCAACAAGCCGGATACGACCCCGTCGCGAAATCGCTCACCTGGGACGAGTTTCGCGACGCCGCAATGAAGATCACCGCGCAGGGTGCCGGGCAGTACTACGGCTTTCTCCTCGCCGGTGGCGTCACTGGCCGCTGGTCCACGTTTGTCAACAATTTGGCGCGGATGACCACACCGGCCGGCCCGGGTTCGTTCGACTGGCGGACCGGGCAGCGCATCTACACCAGCGACGCTGTTCTGGCAGCGATCGACCTCCTGCTGGCCATGAATTCGGACGGCAGCATCTTCCCCGGCTCGATCTCGCTCAGCCAGCAAGAGGCGGTGGCCAACATGCCGCAGGGCGTGGCTGGCATGTTTCTCACTGAAGCATCAAACATCGGATCCTGGCGCCGCGACAACCCGGACTTCGAGTTCGGCGTCGCCAGTCAACCACAGCCGAACTCCGGCACGGTGTATCCGCTGACCACAGGCCCCGCCGGCATGTTCTGGGTCGTCTACGGTCAGACGCAGCTGCCCGGGATTGCCGGCGACCTTCTCTCCTTCATCGGAAGCGAGGCCGGTCAATCAACCTGGCAGAGTCTCAGCGCTGGTGGCCCACCGCTCTCCTTCCCGGCCGCCAACGAGATCGAAGGACTACCCGAGCAGGCTCAGACCGCATATGCCCTCTACGAGGAACTCGTTCGTATCGGCCCGGAACCAGCGGTGCGGAACCCCGACGTGGCGCTCGTGCGGCTGGAATCCCGAGCCGTCACGCCAGACTTCGGCGAGACCATTCAGGGCATTTTCACGGGTCAGCTTGACGACGCCCGGCAAGCCATGCAGGACCTCGAAGACCGGGAGGAGCAGGAACTGCAACGGGCGATCAAGGCTGCGCAGGATAAAGGCGCCCAAGTCTCACGCGACGACTGGACCTTCCCGAACTGGGACCCGACCCGTGATTACACCGAAGCGGACTACGCCGCCCTCAGCTGATCGCTCAAGCGTCGTTGGTCCGGCCATCGGTCACGACCGGCGCGGGCTGAGCCCAGCCC
>JACDBO010000065.1 GCA_013694885.1 Chloroflexia bacterium
GATCTGAGATACGCGCTGAGATGCCTACTACGCTGGAAGATCTTCACCGTCAGCACCTTCATCACCCTGGTCATCGCCCTTGGCGTTGTGTGTGTACTCACGTCGGCACTCGTTCGGACACAATGGCCGCGGAGCCTCGCCGGAACCCGTCAGTTGAGATATGTGTACGCCCTGGATCAACAGACCAGTCTCGCCTCGCTCTACAGCTATCCGGAGTACCTGCAAGTGCGTGACGACAGCAGTGATGCGATCCAGCTGGCCGGATTCGGCGCCATTGATCTCACGTTGGGTCTATCGAATCGCGCCGTCCGAGGCCGAACCGCAGTCATCACTGGAGATTACTTCACCGTGGTAGGAGGCCGGGCACTGCTTGGGCGACTCTTGACCACAACCGACGATGCGCCCGGCTCGGCCCCGGCGGTTGTCGTCACCGAGCAAGCCTGGGAGAGGTTCTTCGGCCGCGATGTCAACGTGCTCGGGCAGACCATACGCATCGGCTCCTCGTTCGACTGCACCATCGTCGGCGTCGCATCAAATCCTCTGGACGGACCCGCGTATGCCCCTGACATCTGGGTCACCATGGCGCATCTGCCCGGACTGGTGCCGGGCGCCAGCGACGTTCTCAGAAGCCCCGCGGCGTTGTGGTTTGGGGCCGTTGGTCGGCTACGGCCGGGCGTGACCGCCGAGGAAGCTGACGCGATACTGCGCCTGGCCGGGCACCGGCTGAAGTCCACGCGCAAAGCCGGCGTCCGGCAAGAGTGGCGCATTCACTCCGACCCCGTGAATCGTCTGAGGCTTGGTCCTGACGTGTATGAATCGCGCATGCGCGTCTTGATCATTCTTGTCGCGATGTCCGCCGGTTTCCTCGTGGTGGCTTGCGGGAACGTCACGGCATCGGTCATCACTCAGATCACCGATCGCGGGCATGAGCTGGCCGTTCGTACAGCATTGGGAGCGACGACGACGGCATTGATCAAACCGTTCGCACTCCAGATCCTGCTGCTCGTCTCGGCCTCTGGCGCCGCGACCCTCTTGCTGCTTCTATGGATCAGCAGCGTTGAAAGCTCGATGTTCATTTCGAAGGACCTGTCGATTGGGCCGACCGATGGACGTACCGTCGCCATTCTCGTTGCACTCTCTGCGGTCGCGGCGAGCCTTATGGTAGCCGGCACCGCCATCGGCATCAGGAAGCACCCGCGTCGTGTGTCACGAGTCGCTGAAGGAAGCCGCGTGACCGGTCGATCGCGAAGCGGGCAAGTGCTCGTCGCATCGCAGGCGGGTCTGTCGGTCCTCTTCGTCATAAGCGCATGCCTGCTCTTCCAGAGCGCACGCACCGTGGCTCGTATCCCTCTTGGTTACGTCCCCAATGCCTTGGTCCTTCAGCTGTTCATGCCGAGCGGCTATACCGCCACCGATGGAATCGGCCTTTACAGACGCCTGCGCGATGCGTTGTCTGCTCATCCCGGGGTGGCGGCGGTGGGACTGGGTTGGCGCGCACCCCTCGGCGACACGAATCTGAATCGCACGGTCATCGCGCAGGGTTCGCCGACGCCGGTTCCAACGCAGACCGCGGCGAATATCGTTTCGCCTGGATACTTCGAAGCGCTGGAAATCAGGGTGATCGAGGGTCGCGGCTTTGGCGACGTCGACGATGCGGGCGGACCTCCGGTTGCCATCGTCAGCCGTTCCTTTGCCGATCGAGCCTGGCCGAACCAGCACGCAGTCGGCCGAGAGCTCATTGACGCCAAGACTCAGGCGCACCGCCGCGTTATCGGCGTGGTCGAAGACGTCCGCTATCGAACCCTGATCGAACCGGTAGAGCCCTTGATCTACGTCCCGTTGGCGCAAGAGTTCATGTCGTGGGTGTACGTTCACGTTCGTACGACTTCAGACGATCCAGTCGGGGCCGCGTCGGCCATCCGACGTGAAGTCGCGAAACTGGAACCCCGACTTGGTGTGGGGGAGCCACGCAGGCTGGAGGATGAGGTCTCTCGTTCACTTGCCGCATGGCGAGGTCCTGCGTCGCTCTCGGCGGCTCTTGCCTTCTTGACCTTGCTGCTCACCATGAGTGGACTCTCTGCTGCGGTAGCGAGTACTGCGAGCCAGCGCGCCAAGGAGATGGCCATCAGAGTCGCGCTCGGGGCGGAACCCAGGCAGGTGCGCACCCTGGTTCGTAGAGAAGGCATGATCTTGGCGGTCAGCGGAATCGCTGTCGGCTTGCTTGTTTCGGCGGTGGCGCTGCGATACTTGGAGAGTTTGTTATACGGGGTTACCGCCAACGATGCGGCCACCTGGCTGGCGGCGACGGGGCTCATCATTTTCGTCGCATGGGGCAGTTGCAGCATCCCCACCCGACAAGTCGGCGACATTGACGAGATCAGGCTTCTGAAGGAGTGACAAGCAGGTTTCAAGACGGCGCCGATCAGAACAATGGCGACAGCTGCCTGTCCGGATCGGCGGCCTGGTCGCCGCGATCCTGATTCCTTGTCTGCGGTCTGGGCCGTTTCGTTCCCACTGTGCCGTCTCCGTATCGTCGACCGAGCGCTCCGCCGAGCGAACGTGACGCGCCCGAGCCGCGGAGCCGCGCATTTACTCCGCCATTCCGCGGCCACGTCGATGCTGCGGCATGGCGCCTCACTGCGTGAGGTGGCGGCGCTCCTGCGACACCGCTCGATCGAGACGACCCAGATCTACGCCAAAGTCGACGTCACCATGCTCAGCAG
>JACDBO010000071.1 GCA_013694885.1 Chloroflexia bacterium
TCCTGGAGTATGCCGACTACGGGCTAACTGCCGGTCTGGCCAAGGCCGCTTACGCCGCTACCTACAATATCCTCGATAAGATCGCCGTCTTCCTCAAATGGGAACTGGCCTTGCCCGAGAGTGAGACAGACACATCGTTCCGGCGAGTCTGGCATCCAGATCGAAGATCGAAAACGCTGCGCTCGGAAATCAGGGAAAAAGATGACCCGAACCTCTATGCGCTGTACGACATGGCGCTTGAACTTGGGCAGCCTGCATTCAAGTACCTAGGTGACCTCCGACGCGCGATTACTCATCGGCACTTGGTCACGCATGACTGGCTACGCATGGTTGGAGAACACTCGACGGAGCAGGAGCACATCTTGCTTGACGATCTGATCAGCAGCGGGATCACGATGCTCAAGTTCGTGAAAGCGGCGTTGGTCTATCTCGCCGCCTATCTGAGCCAAGAGCATGAGCGGAGGATGCATGCGGCACAAGGACTGGTTGCCCCGCTAGAGTTCTGGTGGCAGGACGAGTTGCGGTAGCTGGGTGACCTTTGTGATCATCAAGGGAAGTATGTGTTCCTATGAATGGTGCGATCAGCGCCTTGACGCCGCAACGATGAGGCACTCTCAACTGAGGCAATCTGCGACGTGACACTATACCCCGTAGTGGTGGCCACTTGTGGCTTGGCGCTACTCGCTGGCACCGCTGGTAGCACACTGGCGGCGCCGAACAATCAGTCGGGCCTCATCAACGTGAATCTCGACACCATCGTCGCGGAGGTGCCGATTTCCGTCGCCCTCCCCATCGGGGTTGCGGCGAATGTCTGCAACGTCAGCGTGATCGAACTCAAGGAGACGGGCGCGACTAAATGTGATGCGCAGAACACGTCCAATGCGCTCAGCAATGCCGTGGCGAAGTCACTGGTCGAACTGAACTAGGTTCGACACGAAACGACTTGGGACTTCATGACGCGGTAGATTGTCGAGTGCGCTTCTAGAACCCCTGGTGAAGGAAAAACGCGGGCAGCCAACACATCGGTTGCCCGCGTTTTTCATTGCGTCGATCCGCGTTTCTTGCCACGACGAAACACACCGCCTCAGGTACCCGTCGATCTCGGTGTAAACTGATGAGGAACGGGTCACCATCTCAGGCAAGGGGCAGAGGCGCGGATGTCGAGCAGAAACCCCGTCGAACGTGTATCCTCCCCGTCCATTTCACTCCTCCCCGTAATCGAACAAGAGCAAGGAATCGCCCAGATTCCGGCACCCCAGACATCGCTGGTTGGGCGGGATCGGGAGATAACGACCATTCACGCACTGCTGAACCCGGCGGGCGGCGCCGGGGTTCGGCTGCTGACGTTGACCGGCCCCGGTGGGGTCGGCAAGACGCGCCTTGCCCTCCATGTCGCCGCCGCCCTCGACCGCGCCGACACATTTCCCGACGGTATCGCGTTCGTACCGCTGGCCGCGCTCCTGGACCCGGACCTCGTCCTGCCCGAGATCAGCCGGGCGCTTCGCCTTCGCGAGTCACCGGACGAACCGGTGCGTGATCGGCTGTTTCGTTCACTCGCGTGCCGTCGGGTTCTGCTCATTCTTGACAACTTCGAGCAAGTCGTCGATGCCGCGCCGTGCGTGACCGACCTCTTGGTAGCCTGCCCGCGCCTCACGGTGCTCGTCACCAGCCGGCAGGCACTGCCGATCAGCGCCCAGCACCGCTTTCCGGTCCCTCCGCTGGCCCTGCCGCCACAATCCGATCCGGCTTCGCCCCTCTCGGTCGCCGAATTGGCCGCCATCGAAGCCGTGGACCTCTTCGCGGGGCGAGCAGCAGCGTCCGATCCCAGCTTCACGCTGACGCCGGCAATCGCGCCAGTGGTGGCCGAGATTTGTCGCCGCCTCGATGGGTTGCCGCTGGCCATTGAGCTCGCCGCCGCTCGATGCCGCCTGCTCTCGCCGGCTGCATTGCTGGCCCGCCTGGAGCATCGACTCCCCTTGTTGAGCGGCGGCTCACTCGACCTTCCCGCCCGTCACCGGACACTCCGCGCCACCATTGCCTGGAGCTACAACCTGCTCGACCCAGACGAGCAATCGTCTTTCCGCGAGTTGTCGGTCTGCACCGGTGGCATCGCGCTCGACTGCGTCGAGCGAGGACTGAGTGCGGCACCGTCCGCTCTCGACGCGGTCGCCTCACTCATCGACAAGAGTCTGATCCAGCGGATGGAGCAGGCGGATGGTGCGGACACCGGCCCGCGCTTCGTGATGCTGGAGACGATTCGGGAGTTTGGCCTGGAGCAGCTCGAACTCCACGGCGAGACCGCGATCGTGCGCCGAACCCATGCCCAGACGTTTCTCGCCCTCGCCGAGGAGGCATCGGCATACCTCACCGGGTCTCAGAAGGATGTCTGGCTCAATCGGCTGGCCCGCGAGCAGGACAACTTGCGGGCGGCGCTGTCGTGGGCGGTGGAGTCGGGCGAAGTCGAGATGGCAGCCCGCCTGGCAGCCGCGCTGTGGCCGTTCTGGCGGCAGCGGTTCCATGTCGCTGAGGGACGGGGCTGGCTGACGCGGGTGCTGCAGCCCGGCGACCGCATTGCACCCGGGCTGCGCGCCAAGGCGTTGGTCGGAGCCGGAACCCTGGCCTGGGTGGAGCAGGACTACGAGGCGGCGCGCGCCCGCTTCGCCGAGGCGCTGACGCTCGCGCGTGCGGTCGACGATGCCGCCGCCACTGGTCAGGCGCTGCTCGCCCTCGGCCGGTTGGCGGCGGACCGGGGAAACCAGCCGGGGGCGCGCTCGGCCTTCGATGCGGCGCTCTCCCTGTTTCAGCAGCGGACCGACGAAGCCGGGATCGCCAACAGCCTGCATGGCCTCGCCCTCGTTGCCCACAACGAGGGAGACGGCGACCTCAGCGCGGCTCTCTTCGACGATGCGCTCCGGCATTGGCGGGAACTCGGTCGCCCGTGGGGACTCTCCTGCTGCATTCACGGGCACCTCGGCGACATCGCGCGGGCCCAGGGTGACATCGAGCGGGCAACAGCGCTCTACCGCGAGAGCCTGATCCTGAACCACGACCACGGCCACACGGAGAATCTCTCATGGCTGCTGATCGGCTTGGCGGCGGGCGCGATGCATGACCGAAACGGCACGCTAGCGGCCCGGCTCCTCGGCGCCGCCGGCTTCCTTCGGGAAGCGCTCGACGCCCCATTGCGCCCCGGCGGACGCGCGGACTACGAGTCACTGATTCCAACCGTACGCGCCCACCTCGGGGATGGGGCCTTTGCGTCCGCCTTCGCCGCCGGCCGGGCACTCTCGACGGAGGACGCGGTCGCCGAGGCCCTCGCGCCGGACCCTGAACCAGCTCGGCTGCCGTCCGCCACGTGCGCCACGGCGCCGAATCCCCACCATCTCTCGCGCCGCGAGATCGAGGTGCTCGAGCTGCTGGTCGCCGGTCAGGCCAACCAGGAGATCGCCGACACCCTCTTCATCAGCGTCCCGACGGTCAAGGTTCACGTCCGCAACGTGCTGGCGAAACTCGGCGTACCCACCCGCTCCGCCGCCGCCGCCCTCGCCTACCAGCAAGGTCTCGTCTGACCATCGGCCGACGAGCCACGGCCCTTCGTCATTACCGGCGAGCGCGGAAGCGCGGTCGGAGCCAGCCGAGGATGTAGCCGAGGAAGGCGAAGATCAGCAGCGCCCAGACCAGTTGGACTTCATAGACCCAAAAGAGCAGCCGCACATCAACCCGGCCGAGATTCTGCAAAGAGAAGAGCAGGAGGAGGAACAGGATCACCGTCCACGCGATCAGGCGGGGCGTCCACGGCGAACGCGCCGGTGCCGGGGTCGCGGTCTGGACTGGCGCCGACGGCTGTCGAGACGTGCCGGGGTCGCGGCGTGCGTCCCGGTCCACGGGCGGCTGGCGTCCCGTGCCCGGTTCGGTCGATCCAGCTGACGGCTCCCGCCTTGGCTCTTCGTTCATACGCTCCACTCCCCTTCCGCCGATTACCAGTAGCCGCGCGACCGTTGCTCGTGGGCCGATCTCAGAGTCGCCAGGTCGGCTCCTCCGGCTCCAGGTGGTGGCCGGACTCGTCGATTGCGCCCGGCGATCGCATGTGTTCATTGTCGAGAAACGCGCCGCGCCCCACCGCGTGTGACGCTACCGGCGTCGTCAGAAGCAGAATAGCGCCTATCAGGACCACGCGCGCGATGATCGCCGGGTCGCCGGTGATGAACGTGGCGCCGCAGAGCACGATGACCCCGAGAAAAACCGCCTTGCTCGCGGCATGCAGTTTGGCGTAGACATCGGACATCCGCACCAAACCGATCACCCCCAGCGTCATGATGAACACACCGAACGCGACCAGCCCGTCCGCGATCCAGGCGGTCATCGCTGCCGCTCCTTGCCGAAGCGGAGGACTGAGTGCTTTTGACCGATGGAAACGTCCGACTCCATCAGAACATCTTCCCTTCCCCGTGGTAGCGGGCCGCGGCGAGCGTCGAGATGAACGAGAGCAGCGCGAGCAACAGCGCCGCGTCGAGGTAGTAGGCAACGCGGTTCGATGCCGCGAACAGCACGAGCAGGGCAACCAGCACCAGCGTCAGTGTGTCCAGGGCCAGAATCCGCACCATCGGCGAGTCCGCCCGCACGACCACCGTGATGCAGACGAACGCGAGTGCCGTCATCCAAACAACCGCCGCGTAGAAGACGAGCTCATGCATGGCAAGCTCCAGGAAGTACCGCCAGTATCAGCGAGAAACGCGTGCCGACCTTCCTCGGATGATTCATGAATCTGTCATTTCGAGCCGCTCGGAATGACAGGCTGGTGGCTGTCCGCCGCCGTCGCGTGCTACCGACATGAGCCCGGTTACGGAAAGACATGCCGCTGGTAGCGCTCGTAGAACCGCTGCATCCGTGTCCGCTCGGCGTCGGGGTCCGCGGCGTCGATGAAATGGAAAAGCAGCACTCGTTCCTCCCGATCGATGTCGATCAATACCGAACCCGGTGACAACGACTCGACCAGACCCGTCGCCACGACACCGGTCGCCGAGCGCTCCCCGATCGGGACCTTGACGATGCCCGGCGCGGTGAGCGGACGCAGGCCAAGCACAACTCGCGCGACCCGCCAGGTGCCGACGATGATCTCCCCCGCGACGGCGAGGGCGAATGGTACGAAAGCCACGGCACGGCGAAGCACCGTCGGTCCATCGGGCCGCGCGGCGGGCAGCACGACCGAGCGCGAGAGCCAGAGCAGCAGCCCACCGAGCACGGCGCCGGTCAGTAAGTCGAGCGGCGCCAGGCTCGCCAGCGTCAGCGCGTAGACGGTCGTCAGCAGAGCGACGATCAGCACGACGATGGTCACGGCGCGCCCTCCGGCAGCGCGCGCGCGGCGTGCTCGCTGAGCGCGATCAACGGCTCGGGCCACACGCCAAGCACCAGCACCGCCACCGCGAGCGCACCGACGAGCACCCGAGCCGAGTCCGGACAGCGCTCGCCCGTTTCCTCGCCCCAGTACCGCTCGTTATAGAGCTGGAACATGTAGACGAAGGAGAGCGCGCCGCCGAGAAAGAACAACCCGATCAACCACCACCGCTCCTCGGCGGTGCCCACCCGGAACAGCGCCAGCTTGCCGAAGAAACCGGCCGCCGGAGGCACCCCCGCGACGCTGAAGGCGCCGACCGCAAACGCCGCGCCGACCAGCCATCCGCGAACGGTAGCCGAGAGGAACAGCAGCGTCTTGTTGATCCCATTGATCACCGCGTAGAGCACCGCCGCCGCGTACCCAGCCTCACCGCCAACGGCCAGCGCGGCGAGGATATACCCAACCTGCCCGATGGCCGAGTAGGCCAGCACCTCCCGCGGCGAGCGGCGGGAGATCGCCTGCACCGCCCCGTAGACGATACTCGCGCTTGCCAGCACGAGCAGCACGCCCGCCGCCGCTGCCAGCTCGCGGGGGAAGAGCTCGGCGCCGAACCGGATCAGCCCGTAGCTGCCGATGTTGGCGAGGGCGCCACTCAACATCGCCGCCACAGCCGAAGTCGTGCCGGTGTAGACCGCCGGCAACCAGAAGTGGAACGGGAAGAGGCCGAGCTTGATGCAGAACGCGACGAAGATGATCGTCGCCGTCAGCGTCGCCGGGTTCTCGGCGACGACGGGCATCCGGGCGCCGATGCCGGCCATATCGAGGCGACCGGTGATGTGGTAGACGGCGGCGATCCCGATCAGGAAGAGCACGGACCCGAGTAGGTTGACGATCGCGAAGATGAACGCTGCCCGGAGCTGACGAGCCTGCTCCCCGTAGCCGGCGAGGATGTAGGCCGAGACCATCGCGATCTCGAAGAAGACGTAAAAGTTGAAGGCGTCGGCAGTCAGGAAGAGCCCGGTTAGGCCGACGCCCATGAAGAGCACCAGTGCCGGAAAGATTCGCCCGTTGACGCCGTTGAGGACCTCGAAGGTGAGCGCCGCCAGCAGCACACCGAGCGAGAGTACAGCGAACGTGGCGCCGAGTGCGTCCAGGCGCAAGGTGATGCCGACTCCCGGTTCCCAGCCACCCGCCACCATCTCTGCCGGCCCGTTCCGCACCACGTCGACCCCGACGACGATCATTGCGAGGAACGCGGCCGCGAGCAAAGCCACCGCCAGGGCGCCGACCGACCGCCGCCCACCATCCAGCGGCGCCACCAGCACCGCGCCCAGCCACAAGATCGCCAGCGGCAGGATCAGCATTGCGGCGCTCCGCGCCGAGGACTGAGGACTGAGGACTGAGGACTGATACGGAATCCGGGTGATTGCTTGAGTAATGTTCCATAATCGTCATTCTGACCAGAGGGAAGAATCCCCGCGCGAAGCGCTCGCCAGCAAAGCTGGCGCTTCATCGGGGTACGGGCGTTCCTCCAGCCTTCAGCCGGATTCGGTATGAGTCGGTTCCATTCCCCTCTCCCCGCCGAGGGAGAGGGGTGGCTCGAAGCGCCGGGGTGAGGGGGTTCCACCCGCCTAGTCCTCATCGACGTCCTCCGCCACCGGGTGCGCCAATGGACTCGTCGCTGTGGCCGCCGCTTCCAGCGCTTCGTCGTCGTGCTCCGCCTCCTCGCGCTCCGCCTCGGCCAGCCGACGCACGTCGACGCTGAGGTGCGCCACGTAGAGGCG
>JACDBO010000097.1 GCA_013694885.1 Chloroflexia bacterium
ACGCCGAACGGGGTCACGGGACAGCGGACCGTCGGGACGGCAAGACTGAACCATCGACGTTTGACCCGCGCGCGCTCATCGAGCGTGCCGGGCACATGAGGAGCGCTGGCGAGACTCATGGAAGTCCACGTTGAGATAGCGGCGGAAACGCTGTTCCACCTGGGCCCGATCCCGGTCACCAACGCCATGGTGACGATGGTCGGCGTCATGGCGCTCATCCTCGGGGTTTTCACACTCGTCGCCCGCCGAGCACAGGTGGTGCCAGGACGGGGCCAGGGTGTCGTCGAACTCATCGTCGACTTCCTGCTCGGTCTCGTCGAAGGCACCGCCGGCAAGCGCAACGGGCGGCGCGTCTTCCCGCTCATCGGCGGCTTGTTCATCTTCATTCTTGCCTCCAATCTCTCCGGTCTGATCCCCGGCGTCGGCTCGATCGGCGTCTGGCATGAGGAGGAAGCAGAGGAGGAGAGCGCCGCCGCCGTCGTCGAGCCTTCGACCACGGAACAGACGGCGCAGAACCAGGAGGGCGCGGCGGATCCGGCGGCTGCCGAGGGCGAGGCCGCGACGGCAGAAGGGGATGAAGCGGGCGGGCACCACGAGGTGCTCGTGCCGATCCTGCGGTCGCCGAGCGCCGACATCAACATGACGCTGGCGATGGCGCTGATCACCTTCACGACCGTCCAGTTCTACGGCATCAAGTCTCACGGCTTCGTCGGCCGGATCAAGCACATGGCTGACCCGCCGTTCCTCTTCCCGATCGAGCTGATCTCCGAGCTCTCCCGTATCATCTCGCTCTCAGCCCGGCTCTTCGGCAACGTCTTCGCCGGCGAGGTGCTGCTCGCGGTCATGTACGCGATGGCCGCGGCGATCCGCGTGGCGGTGATCCCGCTGCTCTTCCCGGTGGTCTTCCTCTTCCTGGAGTTGCTTTTCGGCACGATCCAGGCATTAGTCTTTGCGCTGCTGACACTCGTCTACATCGTCCTCGCCTTCGGTGAGCACGACGACCACCAGGAAGATCATGCTCGCCACGAAGGCGCGCGGGAAGACATCGGGCCGGCGGAACGCGGCGGTGCGGTGCCCGCGGCGGCGGGCGACTAGCTACCATGCGAGTGAAGCCGCCGGTGATGAATTTTCCGGGCGGTTTCTCGAAAACGTCGTGAGCGAACGCAGGGTGACACGGTGTTGCCCGCAGAGCACGGAAGTGGGGCCGGCGAGCGAGCGCTCGTGCGGCGCCAACAGGAGGGATTCGGCAGGTGTTTGGTTCAATTACTGAGGTAGACGCGGTGCGGTACATCGGTTCAGCCATCGCCATCGGCGTCGGCGCGATCGGTCCGGGCATCGGCATCGGTATGGCGGTCCGGGGCGCAATGGAGGCGCTTGGCCGCAACCCGGAAGCGGCCGGCGACATTCGGACGACCATGATCATCGGCGCCGCGCTCGCCGAGGCGGTCGCTATCTACGCCTTCGTGATCGCGATCGTCATCCTGTTCGTCTAGCGGGAGACGCGCGCGTGGGCCGGTGAACCGCCCCGCGAGACGCACATCGCTGCTTCGCTCCGCGGCCGGTATCAATCGGGCCGGCCGCGGAGCCGCCACCAAGGAGTCGTAGACGGTGGAGGCACTCGGCATCAATGGCTGGCAGCTGATCGTTCAGCTGATCGCCTTTCTCATTTTTATCGTCCTGCTCTGGAAGTACGCGCTTGGCCCCATCGTGGGCGTCATCGACGCGCGGCAGGATCGAATCCGCGAGAGCATGGAGGCGGCCGAGCGGATGCAGCGGGAGCTGAAGGCGACGCAGGCGCGCAACGAGGAGGTCCTGCAGGAGGCCCGGCGCGAGGGGCAGGAGATCATCGCCAACGCTCGCCAAAACAGCGAGCAGATGATTGCCCGCGCCCGCGAGGAGGCCGACACCCAGGCCGACACTTACCTTAAGCGGGCCGAGGAGACGCTGCGGAGGGAGACCGAGCAGGCACGACAGCAACTGCGGCAGGATGTCGCCGACCTCGCGGTCGCGGCCGCCGGCCGGATCGTTCGTAAGGAACTCGACCCGAGCACGCAGTCGCGCCTGATCGAGGAGACGCTGGCCAGCGCATCGAGTGGCCGCGGGGACGGCATCGCGCGTCAATAGGCAGGATCTCTTCAGCATGGCAAACGGTTCGGCGAAACGGTACGTGCAAGCTGTGGTCGGGCTGGCTCGCGCGGGCCGCTCGTTTGAGACGTGGCAGCACGATATGCACCAGATCGGCCAGTTGGTCACGGACCGGCAGGTCACGGCGTTTCTGAAAAATCCCAGCGTGCCGAACGAGACCAAGTTCAAGGCGGTCGACGCGGTGCTGGGCGAGACGAGCCAGGAGGCACGCAACCTGGCGCACATGCTGATCGAGCGGCGCCGGACCGGCATCATTGCGGAGATGGTCACGCGGTTCGATGAGGCGGTGCTCGCCGAGCAAGGGATCGTGCTGGCCGATGTCACGACGGCCGAACCGCTCGACGAGGCGGGGCAGCAATCGGTGCGGGAGCAGCTCCGGCGGATCGTCGGCAAGGATGTTGAGCTGCGGCTGCACACGGACCCGGAGATCATCGGCGGCATCATCGCCCGCATCGGCGACCAGCTGATCGACGGTAGCGTCATCAACCAGCTCCGCCGCCTCCGCGCCCGCCTCCGCGCGGCGTAGAATCGTTGAGGTGCAGCCGCCTGCACGACCGCCAGGTGAATCCGCGTCGGACCGCATTCGCGCCGTGGAGGACGAGCTGCGGCAGTATCGATGGGCCGAGGTCGCCGTCGTTCTGGATCCAGCGACTGGTCGGGAGATCTGGCGAAAGCAAGGAGCCCAAGATGAAGTCGGGTTTGCCGAACACGAGTTGGTGATCATGGAAAATGCTCTGTTGGCACACAATCACCCGATAGGCTGGCGCTATCCTGTGAGCGATCCCCGTCACGCGGGAACCTCGTTCAGCCAGTCGGACATTGCATTAGCGATGATGGCTGACGTGGCGGAACTTCGAGCTGTCACGCCGCTCCTGCGATTCTCCCTGAAACGTCCTGGCAGTGGTTGGCCCGATAGCGCGAAGGTGCTCGCGGATTACGATGCCATCGATCGAGAAGTAGAACTTGCCCTTTTGCATGACATGAGAAATGGTTCTATCGACGAAGCGACCGCAGTGGCACGTCACGGGCATGAAGTCGTGTCAAGGCTCTCGTTGATGCACGGGCTGAACTACACCTAGGAGGTAGGGTGACATGCCGTGGGAAGGCGATCTTTTCATTATCGATCGCGAACTGCAAATCCCGAGATTTAGTGAGATGTGTACGATGTGTCGCCATCTTCGCGACACAAGAGATCGGACTTGCAACGCCTTCCCTGATGGCATCCCAATGCCGATCTGGATGGGAGAACATGACCATCGCACGTCATACCCCGGCGATCATGGCATCCAGTTCGAGTCCGTCCAAAGCGAGCATCCGGCGCGCACAGGTTGACGGCGAGCCATGTTCTGGTATCGAGGACATGACGGATTATTCCTGACTCAGAACGTCGAGCAGAGGGCCTTCGAGGCTAGCGAGAGGACGGAGTGAGCATGGCGGTACGGGCGACGGAGATCAGCGATCTGCTCAAGCAGCAGATCCAGGGCTTTTCCGATGAAGCGACGATTACCAATGTCGGGCAAGTGATCGCCGTCGGCGACGGTATCGCGACAGTCCACGGCCTGAGCCAGGTCATGGCCAGCGAGTTGGTCGAGTTCCCGAAGGCGGGGGTGCTCGGTCTCGCCTTCAACCTCGCCGAGGATGAAGTCGGTGTGACCGTCATGGGCGAGTACACCGACATCGAGGAGGGCGACGAGGTCCGGGCCACCGGCAGCATCGCCTCGGTGCCGGTTGGCGATGCACTGCTCGGGCGGGTCGTCAATGCCCTCGGCGAGCCGATCGACGGCAAGGGGCCGATCCAGACCGACAAGACCCGCGAGATCGAACGCATCGCGCCCGGTGTCGTCAAGCGGCAGGATGTCGATACCGCGCTCCAGACCGGCATCAAGGCGATTGACGCGATGACGGCGATCGGTCGCGGTCAGCGGCAGCTCATCCTGGGCGACCGCCAGACGGGCAAGTCGACGATTGTGATCGACACGATCATCAACCAGCGCGACAGCAACGTGGTCTGCATCTACGTCGCCATCGGCCAGAAGCGGGCCCAGGTCGCCCAGACGGCGCGCGTCCTCGAAGAGAACGGGGCGATGGAGCACACCATCATCGTCTCCGCCACCGCCTCGGACCCAGCGCCGCTCCAATTCATCGCGCCGTTTGCCGGCTGCGCGATGGGTGAAGAGTTCATGGAGAACGGCCGCGACGCCCTGATCGTCTACGACGACCTGACCAAACACGCCCAGGCCTACCGCCAGGTCTCGCTGCTGGTGCGCCGCCCACCGGGCCGCGAGGCGTACCCCGGCGACGTGTTCTACCTGCATTCCCGGCTGCTTGAGCGGGCCGCCCGGATGCACGACGATCTCGAAGGTGGCTCGCTGACGGCGCTGCCGATCATCGAGACGCAGGCCGGCGATGTCTCGGCCTACATTCCGACCAACGTGATCTCGATCACCGATGGCCAGATCTATCTCGAAACCGACCTCTTCTACGCCGGTGTGCGGCCGGCGATCAACACCGGACTCTCGGTCTCCCGCGTCGGCGGCGCCGCCCAGATCAAGGCGATGCGGCAAGTTGCCGGCGGTCTGCGGCTCGACATGGCCAACTACCGCTCGCTGGCGGCGTTCGCCCAGTTCGGTACCTCCGACCTCGACGCCTCGACGCGCCACCAGATCGAGCGCGGTCAGCGGATGACCGAGGTCCTCAAGCAGCGGCAGTACAACCCGCTGCCGGTCGAGGAGCAGGTCGCGATCCTCTGGGCGGGCACGGCCGGGCACCTCGACAACGTCCCGGTCGACCGGGTCCGCGAGTTCGAGGATCAGTACCTCGAATACCTGCGGACGTCGCAGCGCGAGCTGCTCGGCAAGGTGCGCGAAGAGAAAGAACTCTCCGACGAGATCACCGAGGCGCTGACCAAGGCGACCAAGGAGTTCAAGGCGCCTAACGACTATGGCGCGGAGCGGGCCGCCGAGCCGCCCGCTGCTGAAGATCGGCCGGATGAGCAGAAGGCGGCTGAGACCCAGTCAGGCCAGCAAGACGAAGCCGCGGATTAGCGGGAAGGACGGCGATCAATGCCCAACCCACGCGAGATCCGGCGGCGCATCCGCAGCGTCCGCAACATGTCGCAGATCACGCGAGCCATGGAGATGGTCTCGGCGTCGAAGATGCGGCGTGCCCAGGAACGGGTGCAGGCCAGCCGGCCGTACAGCGAACTCCTGCATCGCGTCATCGCCGACTTGTCGTCGCTTCATCTCGATGCCGAGGAACTTAAGCAGTTTCCGCTGCTCGCCGAGCGGCCGGTCCAGCGAACGGCGTTGATCATGATTACGCCGGACCGCGGTCTCACCGGCGCCCTCAACTCCAACATCCTGCGCCGGGGCGCCCGCTACATCCGCGAGGAAGCGAACGTCCCGGTGGAGACGATCGCGGTCGGCAAGCGGGGCCGTGACTTCCTGCTGCGAACCCGTCAGGAGGTCGTCGCCGAGTTTCTCGGCCTCGGCGACCGGCCGACGCTGGACGAGATCCGCCCGATCGCCGAGGTCGCCATCCAGGACTATCTGGCCGAGAAGGTCGATGCCGTCCACGTCGTCTTCCCGCGCTTCGTCAACACCCTGACGCAGCGGCCGGAGATGATCAAGATTTTGCCGATCACGCGGCCAGAATCGGACGAGGAGGAGCGGCGCGAGGACTACATCTTTGAACCGAGTCCGGAGACGGTGCTCGAACAATTGCTGCCGCGCTACGTCGAGATTCAGCTCTACCAGGCGATCCTCGAAGCCATCGCCTCCGAACACTCGGCGCGGATGGTGGCGATGCGGAACGCGACGGACAACGCCAAGGAGCTGGTCGACGACCTGGACCTGTCGCTCAACAAGGCGCGTCAGGCGCAGATCACCAACGAAGTCGCGGAGATCGCCGCCGGCGCGAACGCGTTCAGGGTATAGAGGGTGTAGGTCGAAAGTAACGGGTGGACATGCGAGCTGCAAACCGCATTCTCATTTCGAGTGTTCATGACCCGGTGGGACGCCACCAGCCATGAAAATGGGAGGCTCGTACGTACGCGGTCGCCAGTGAGTTTTTCAGAGCAGCGCACGAGAAATCTCGCTCGTCGGCGAGGACGTGCTCCAATAAACGAGAGATTTCTCGCTGCGGCTCGAAATGACAGGTACTTTTCCTTGGGAAGTCGGTTCTAGCAGTAAGATCAGAGAGGACATGAGCATGGCTGCATCAGCGGTAGCAACTGAAGCGCGGACAGAGACGGCGGTCGGAACCATCGTCCAGATCACCGGCGTGGTGGTGGACATCGAGTTCCCATCGGATCAACTGCCGGAGATCTACAACGCGATCGAGGTCGAGACGGCGGACGGCGGCACACTGGTGCTCGAGGTGCAAACCCACCTCGGCAACGACCGGGTCCGCACCGTGGCGATGAGCACCACCGACGGTCTGCGCCGCGGCACGGAGGCTCGCGACACCGGGCAGCCGATCACCGTACCGGTCGGAGAACCGACTCTCGGGCGCATCTTCAACGTCACCGGCCAACCGATTGACGAGCGGGGAGATGTCGACGCCCAGGAGTTCCGGCCGATCCACCGCCAGCCGCCGTCGTTTGAAGAGCAGTCGACCGAAGTTGAAGTCTTCGAGACGGGCACCAAGGTCATCGACCTGATCGCGCCGTTCACACGGGGCGGCAAGATCGGCGTCTTCGGCGGCGCCGGCGTCGGCAAGACGGTCATCATCACCGAGCTGATCCGCAACATCGCCTCCGAGCATGGCGGCTACTCGGCCTTCTGCGGTGTCGGTGAGCGCACCCGCGAGGGCACCGCGCTCTACCGCGAGATGACGGAGTCGGGCGTCATCGACAAGACCGTGATGGTCTTCGGTCAGATGAACGAGCCGCCCGGCGCCCGCCTCCGTGTCGCCCTGACCGGTCTGACGATGGCCGAGTACTTCCGCGACGAGGGTCGCGACGTTCTGGTCTTCATCGACAACATCTTCCGCTATGTGCAGGCCGGCTCCGAAGTCTCGGCGCTGCTCGGCCGGATGCCGAGCGCGGTCGGTTACCAGCCGACGCTGGGCGAAGAGATGGGTCAGCTTCAGGAGCGGATCACCTCGACCAAGACCGGCTCGATCACCTCGGTCCAGGCCGTCTACGTGCCAGCCGACGACTACACCGACCCGGCGCCGGCCGCGGTGTTCGCGCACCTCGACGCCACGATCGCGCTCGAGCGGTCGATCGCCGAGCGCGGCATCTACCCGGCGGTCGATCCGCTGGCCTCGACGTCCCGCATCCTCGACCCGTTCATCGTCGGCCAGGAGCACTACGATGTCGCCCGTGAGGTGCAGCGAGTGCTCCAGCGTTACCGTGACTTGCAGGACATCATCGCCATCCTCGGCGTCGAGGAGTTGAGCGACGAGGACCGTCAGATCGTGGGCCGGGCGCGGCGCATGGAGCGGTTCATGTCGCAGCCCTACTTCACCGCCGAGCAGTTCACCGGCACACCCGGTGTCTACGTCTCGCTGGAAGAGACGATCCGCTCGTTCAAGGAGATTCTCGACGGCAAGCACGACGGTCTGCCGGAGGCCGCCTTCATGTACGTCGGCGGCATCGACCAGGTCGTCGAAAAGGCCGAGCGCATGGGCAAAGAGAACCGGTAGAACGAAGGGCCGAGGTTCGAGGTACGAGGGCCGAGAATTGCCTCCCATCTCGGCCCTGTGAAGGAGACTGAACCGTGGCAACGCTCCAGGT
>JACDBO010000106.1 GCA_013694885.1 Chloroflexia bacterium
CGAAAGCTGTAGATCAGGTCGCCGACGTTCTTGGGCAAGGCGATGCCCAAGTCCTGAGCTGCCCGCACGAACTCGTCTCGCTCGAACGAGACTTCTCTGGACCCGTCGGTGTAGTGCGAGAAAAAGACTCGCTCGATGATCCGGGCGTAACGGTTCGGTCTCCTTGCCTTGGGCTGCTCTGTCATCGCTTCGCTCCCGGCCAACGGAGAATGACCGCCTCTTCGCGCAACTGCTCCTTCGTCGCGGTCGCCAGTCGGGTGCGGAAGAGGTCGATGCCGATGACCTCGTAGCCGAGCGACTCGCCGATCTCGGCGAGCAGTTGGCCGGTGCGGATCATGACGCGCAGGTAGGACGCCTGGTCGCCGACAACGTAGGCAAGGTGCGCGCCGGGCCGCAACACTGTTCGCAGGTCGGCGAGGTGGCGCGCCATACCGCCAAAGTAGAGTTTTGTCACGCGCGCGTACATCCGCTCGAATCCCGATGTCTTGCCGAGCTCGATCCGGCGGGCTTCGATCTCGCACGCAATGCGTTCGATCTCCGGGAAATTCGCGATCCAGGCGTCGTCGGCGTCGTGCTTGTAGACGTTCCGGGTGTTGGATCGGACGAGTCCTTGCTTGACGGCGCGCAGCTCGTGCTTGTCGCGGACGAAGCCGAGGAGGACCGATTCGAGGCGCGTGGTTCGCGTATAGTCCTTCTCGTTCGGGTACGGCGGCGACGTGATGACGGCGTCGACCGAGTTTGGTTCGAGCACATTGAGGAGCTGTCGCGAGTCGGCGTGGTGGACGACGGCCTCGACGTCGCGAAGATGCTCCACCAGGTCGAGGTCCCGAGCCATGACGGTGACGTTGTCGAGGAAGGGAGCGACGACCGGCGCGTCCACTTTCGGTTTGCCGACGCCGACCTCCGGGCCGAAGTGCAGGTTGCTGCTCGTGAAGACAAGTGCCTTTGCCAGCGCCAGCCGCTCATGGCGCACGTAGGCGGAATCGGCGTCCAGATCGAGGGCGTCGATCAATGTGAGCGCCTTGTGGAGTGGTCGTGGGCTGATCGAGTCGCGCAGCAGGAGCTTCGTCGCGTCGGTGCTCAGGCCACGAAGTGGACCGGCGTGGTGACCATTGGATGAGCCAAAGAGCGGCATTGTGTCATCGGGCACGCCCGCCTCTGCAAGGCTGACACACACACGTTCGGCCAGTTGATGCGCATCGGCGCGAAGCCCGTCCGGGTTCGGGGACCAATCGACCTTCGTGCTCGCCGCGAAATGCGTGAGGGGATGAGCCTCGATCCCGACACTGGCGATACCTTGTTTCTTGCACTCGACGAGCGTCGTTCCGGTCCCACAGAACGGGTCGAGCACCCGCTGCCCCGCCTCAATACCGAACTTGTCGAGGTAGTGGCGGACGAGGTGCGGCGGGTACGACAGCACGAAGCGATACCAACCGTGAACCGGAAGATCGGCCACCTGAAGTTTGTTCGCCCCGCCGTTCGTCCGCGCTTCAGAGACCGCCGCCATCGTCGTCGTTCCCCCACCCAAATACCGCCCATCTGTTCTATACGTACACTCAGTGCAGTATAGCAGGGCAAACCGGATGTCGAGTGTCAACGAGATGAGCGATTGCTCACGGTCGCGCCGGATGTCAGAGGGAATTGTCGATGACCAACGTCGCCAAAAACGAACGCCGCGAAGGCGACGAAGGCGCTCCCGTGTGAGCGCCCATACAATCTCCTGTCCCCTATCCCCTATCCCCTTCGTCTCGAACTGCCCGCGCCTCCTCGGCGAACTGGCGGCCGGTGTCGGCCATTTCCTTGCCCGCCTCCCGGTCCTGGTGGGCCATTTCCGCCAACTCGTGGCCGAGTTGCTCCAGCTCCTCGCCGCCGGCCATCATCGAGACGACTTCCTCGCGGCTGACTTCGTCCTTGCGGAAGGTGCCGTAGCTGCGGCCGCGGTTGAGCAGGGTGAAGCGGTCGCCGACGGGGTAGGCGTGGTGGACGTTGTGAGTGATGAAGATGACACCGAGACCGCGTCCCCGCGCCTGGGCGATGTAGCGTAGGACAACACCCGCTTCCTTGACCCCGAGGGCGGCCGTCGGTTCGTCCAGAATCAGCACCTTCGCGCCGAAATGGACGGCGCGGGCGATGGCGACCGACTGCCGCTCGCCGCCGGAGAGCGTGCCCACCGGCTGCGAGGTGTCGCGAATGTGAATCCCCATCTTGGCCAGCTCGTCGCGTGTCGTGCGGTCGGCCCGCGCCATGTCGAAGCGGCGGAAGGGGCCGAAGCCTTTGGTCGGCTCCGAGCCGAGGAAGAAGTTCCGCGAGACACTCATCAAGGGGATCATCGCCAGGTCCTGGTAGACCGTGGCGATGCCGGCGTCGAGCGCGTCGCGCGGCGAGCCGAACTTGACCTCGCGGCCCTCGACGAGCATCGTCCCCTCGCTCGGCGGGTGGACGCCAGCGAAGATCTTGATTAACGTCGATTTCCCCGCCCCGTTGTCGCCGAGGAGGCACATCACCTCGCCGGCGTGGACGCTCATCGAGATGTCCTTGAGCGAGACGACGCTGCCGAAGTACTTGGAGACGTTGCGGACTTCGACCAGAGGTGGGCCACTGGTGGTTCCGCTGGGGGTGGCTGGCTGGCTCATCGGCGGGACTCCGTGGCGCGGCCGCGGACGAAGCGGTTGATCAGCACCGCGATTAGCAGCATCGCACCGAGAAAGACCTGGAACCAGTCGGCGTCGACGCCGGCGAAGACGATCCCCTGGCGGACCATGCCGAAGATCAGCGCGCCGAAGACCGCCCCGATCGCCGAACCGTAGCCTCCGGTCAGCAGCGTGCCGCCGATGACGACGGCGATGATCGCGTAGAACTCCTGCCCTTGGCCGCGCAGCACGTCCGCGCCGGAGAAGGTGATCACCTGGATCATCGCCACCAGCCAGGCGGCGAACGCGGTCGTCATGAACAGGATGATCTTGACACGATTGACCGGCACGCCGACGTTGCGCGCGGCTTGCGGGCTGCCGCCGGCCCCGAAAATCCAGTTGCCGAAGCGCGTCCGCAGCAGCACCCACGTTGCCAGCGCCGCCAGTCCCAGCCACCAGAGGATCGAGATCGGGAACGACCCCGTGTCGACCTCGGAGCGCATTCCGAAGAAATCGGTGCTGATCTCAAAGCGGGTGGCAAAGATGCGCCGCGCGATGTCGTAGCCGACCGTCTCGTCGACGTCGCCGAGGTTCGTGCGGCCGGTGATCAGGCGCGTGGTGCCGATGATCGCGCCGCGGATGATGAAGAGCGTCGCCAGGGTGACGATGAACGAGGGCAGCCCGGTGCGGACGACGATCGCGCCGTTGATGAAACCGACGACGAGCGCGAAGCCGAGGGCGGCGAGCGCCGCCAGCCACAGCGTCCAGCCGTACTCCACGGCCAGCAACGCCATGATCATGCCGCTGGCGCCGATGATCGAGCCGATCGAGAGATCGAACTCGCCACCGATCATCAGCAGCGCGACCGCGACGGCGAGGATGCCGAGCTCGGCACCGACTTCGAGGTACGTCGCGGTGCCACCCAGCCGCAGGAAGCCGCTGTCGCCGGCGACGATGGCGAAATAGATCCAGATCGCCACCGTGCCGAACGCGGCGCCAATCTCCGGCCGCGTCAGCACGCTCCGCAGCGGACTCGTTCGCAGCACTCGCTCATCGCGCGCTGGACCCGGTGCCGGTGCCGCCGCGTTCACTTGAGCCATGGGGAGCATCTCCGCCGTGACGGCCCCCACCCCCCAACCCCCTCCCCCAAGCTTGGAGGAGGGGGAGTTCGGCAGTCCATCGGTCCCCTCTCCCAGACTTGGGGGATGCTCCTCCCCCAAGTCGGGGGAGGTCGGGAGGGGGCCGTGGCGCGCAAGCGCCGGGGAGGGGGCACTCCGCTACCGCGTGCCCTCTTCCGTGAGCTGGATCACCTGGTCAACGTTCTCGCTTGTCACGAAGCCCGGCCCGGTCATCAAGATCGGGTTGGCGATTGTGTTCAGGTTCCGGTTGTAGAGCGTCAGAAAGGTAATCGACAGATACCCTTGCAGGTACTGCTGCTGGTCGATGGCGAAGAGGATGTCGCCGTCCTGGATTGCCTGCAACACGTCGGAGGAGGGGTCGAAGGTTCCCAGCTGGACTTCACGGCCGGATGCCTGGATGCCTTGCAGGGCGGGCATCGCCGCGCTGGGGCCGAGCGCCATCACGCCGTTGATTTCGGTGTCGGCGCTGAGCGCGGCCTGGATGCGCTGGGTCATTTCGGTCGGGTTGTTGAGGTCACCGGCCAGGTTCTCGACCGTGCCGCCCGACTCGGTGAGCCCGTCCGCGAAGCCGCGGCAACGCTCTTCGAGTCCGACGTTGCCCTGCTCCTGGATGAAGCAGATGGCATTCGTCACCCCGGCTTCACCCATCCGCTGCCCACCGGCCAGCCCGGCCTCGTACTCGGTCTGCCCGACATGGGTTAGTACACCGAGCTCTGCGGCAACATCGCTGCCGGAGTTGATGGAGATGACCGGGATGCCGACGTCGATTGCCCGCTGGACCGGGGCGCTCAGCGCGTCCGCGTCCGGGATCGAGACGACGAGGCCGTCCGGCTGCGAGGCCACGGCGGCGTCGATGAGCTGGCCCATCTGGACCATATCGAAGGTGGTCGGCGCCTGGTACTCGGCGGTCACGCCGTAGTCCTGGGCGGCCTGGTCGACGCCGCGCTGAACGACCGACCAGAACGGGTCCGATGCCTGACCGTGGGTGACGACGACGAATCGAAGGTCGCCGCCGCCTACGGGGGTGGCATCCTGCGCCGCGCTGGCGGTCAGCGTCGCCGCCATGCCGGCGAACACGACCGCGAGAAGCATCACGTAGCGGGTGAGTTTGCTCATGCCTGGTTCAACCCTCCATCCCGGCGCGGGCCGGGACGCCACTCATGCGTATAGACCGGGCGACGCGATCACGTCGCCGCTCTTCCGAGTGCGTTCCCGCCTCCTTTCACGACAAATGATTGGCGGCACCGGATGGCTGCGGCGGATCGGTGAGACCGACCAGACTCCGACCGCGTTCAGAGCACGCTGGGGATCCCGTACCGCCGGCACCGTCGCCGGTTCACCGCGGTCAACGGCGACCGATCGCCGTGAGAACTGAATGGACCGATGAACCCGTGGATACTCCGACCATCATACGCGAGCGGACGGGATCGTCAACACCACGGGGAACCGTCGTCGGGGACGCGACACCACCCCTCCAACTGGAGGGGCGGTGTCGTGAAGAGTCGCTCGCGTCCGAATGGTGCCGCGATTACTTGATCGCGTTCATGACGTCGTCGGGGCTGTCGAACTGCTCCTTGTTGGCGCCCCTAACCTTGTCGAGCATTCCGCTGTCCGCGCCCTTCTGCTGGAGCTGCGCGACCAGTTCGTCCTTCGAAGCCGGGAAGCTGATCCCCTGTAGGAGATCCTTGTATTGACCGGCGTCGGACACCATATCTTTGACTTTGTCGAACATGAGTATGGGTTCCTTTCCTGGCACCTTTAACGCCTCACCGTTGAGACATCACCGCTGGCGCGCGAGAGCGCCACGCCCCATCGACTTCGCACGCGTGATGCCACGAGCCGACACCCACATGCGGGCAACATGCGTCTGTGCGTCGCGGCCGGTGATACAGTCGGCCTGGAGCCAGCGAAGGTCGGGCGACCGGCGGTGCTACCGGTTCTTAATCGCGTTCAGGACATCGGTGATGTCGTTGAACTCGCCCTGATTTGTTCCCTGGAGCTGACCGAGCAGCCCACTGTCAGCGCCCTTCTCCTGGAGCTGTGCGAGCAAATCCTCTTTCGACGCCGGGAAGTCGATGCCCTGAAAGAGCTCCGTGTACTGCCCGAAGTTCGCGGCCATGTCGGTGGCCTGATCGCCCTGGACGTAGTCTGTGACGAG
>JACDBO010000117.1 GCA_013694885.1 Chloroflexia bacterium
GTGACAGACCACTCAGAATGACGACCATGGAACATTGCTTGAGCCAACACCTGGATTCCGTATTTCCCGACGCGACCCTCGGCCCTACCCGTCCCGCGGCTCGATGACCTGATCGGTGTCCGTGCCGGCGTCGTTGGTTGCGACTGGGTTGGGGTTAGTGCTCTGGATGGGATCCTGGCTCTGGTTTTGGCTTTGGCCGCCGGTGGGGACGCCGCTACTGCCGACGGCATTGGCGTAGGTGTTGATGTTGGAGATGGCGTTGCTCGCCCAGCGGACGCGACCACCACGGGCGGCAGCGCGGGCCTTCTCCAACTCCTGCCTCTCCCAGTCGCTGATCTCGCCGCATGCGCGCGTCGGACCCTCACCGCGAACCAGGACCTCCCTGGTCGATTGGCCGCGCCCCGGTTGGTTGCCGGTCGCCGCGCAGACTTCGCCCTGATAGACCCCGTCCGGTTTGGCGAAATCCTGGGCGATCGCTTGCCCGTCCGGACCGCGCAAGAGCGCCGCGAACGCGGGGTTGTCGTGGACCTCGACCATCATGTCATGCCAGATCGGGCCGGCGGCCTCGCTGCCGTCAAGTTCCGGCAGGTTCGAGGTGTCACCGCCACTCTTGCCGACCCAGGCGCCGATCACCACATCAGTCGTGTAGCCCATCGTCCACAAGTCTTTCCAGTTCTCGGTGGTTCCTGATTTGGCGGCGGTCGGCCGGTCCAGCTCCTGCTGGGTGGAGGCGAAGAGGTTGCCGCGTCCGAAGACGAGCTCGCGGGCCGTGTTGTCGCTCAGGATCGAGGTGATCTGGTAGGCGAACCCGGCCTTGAGGGCTTGAGAGGAGTCCTTCTTGATCGTCGGCTGATCGAGCTTGAAGAGCACGTTGCTCTGGCTGTCCTTGATCTCGCGGATCGGGTGCGCCGGCACGTAGGTCCCGTTGTTGGCGAAGGTGGCGTAGACGTTGGTGTGTTCGAGCAACTGCACCTCGCCGGCGCCAAGACCCAGCGAGAGTCCGTAGGCGTCGCGGTCAAAGAGCGAGTGCTTGATCCCCATGCGGTGCGCCATGTCGAGTACGCCATCGACACCCACGTACTCGGTCGCCTTGACGGCCGAGATGTTGAGGGAGTTGGCCAGCGCGGTGCGCACCGGGACGGCGCCGTAGAACTGGCCGGTGTAGTTCTGCGGTTCGTAGGTCGGGTCGGGCGACATTGGCGTATCGTATTTGACGGGAACATCCATCACTCGCGTCCCCGGATTCCAGCCCTCCTCGAAGGCGGCGGCATAGACCACGGGTTTGATCGACGAGCCGGGTTGGAGATCGGACGTGGCGTAGTTGACCTGTCCGCCGATCGCCTGGTTGGTCCAGTCGGCCGAGCCGACCATCGCCAGCACCTCACCGCTCCACGGCACCATCACCACCATCGCCGCGTTGTTGCGGTCGTACACGGCGAGTTCGCGGACGTTGTCGGCGACGATCCGCTCGGCGGCGGCCTGCATATCGAGGTCGATGCTGGTGGTGATCTCCAGACCGCCGTAGAGCGCGTCCTCACCGTACGTCTCGACGATGTAGTTCCGCACGTATTCGGTGAAGTGCGGGGCGGACTGGATGGCGCCGCTGCGGCTGTCCCGAATCTGAAGCGGCGCCTTCCAGGCGGCGTCAGCGTCGGCGCGGGTGATGTAGCGGTACTTGACCATCTGGTCGAGCACATATCGCTGCCGGTTCTTGGCGAGGTCGAACTTGTCGACATCGGCCGGGTCGTAGGCACTCGGTGCCTGCGGCAAGCCGGCGAGCAGCGATGCCTCGGCCAGCGTCAGGTCCTTGGCGTGTTTGTCGAAGTAGGTCTGCGCGGCGGCTTCGATGCCGTAGGCGCGGCTGCCGTAGTAGATCTGGTTGAGGTACATCGTCAGGATGTCGGTCTTCGAGTACTGCTCGGCGAGAGCGTACGCGGCGAGGGCCTCCTTGCCCTTGCGGGTGGCGCTGATGTCGAAACCGATCTGCTCTGGATAGAGCGAACGTGCTAATTGCTGGGTGATGGTCGAGCCACCGGAGGTGCCAGCGCCGCTGGCGTAGATGAAGGCGCCGCGGGCAATCGCGATCGGCTCGACACCGTGGTTCGTCCAGAACGTGGCGTCCTCGGCGGCGATCGTGGCCTCAATGAGTTGCGGCGAGACCTGATCGATCGTCACGAAGGTACGCCAGCCATACTCGGGATTGTCGACTTCCTGGAGCAGCACGCCGTTGCGGTCGAAGATCTTGGTCGTCTGGAAAGTTTGCACCGCCGAGCCGGCGGCATCGGGCAGCGTCGCGTTGACCTCTTTGTAGGCGGCCATCGTACCGGAGACACCCGCTACGGCGGTGATGACGGTCATGACGCCGAAGGCGAAGACGACCGCGAGGAGACCGCCGACGGCGAGGATCAGGATCCTTGGCGGCGTAATCAGCCCCGACTGTTTCTGGCGTGATGCGCCGCCGCCGATGAGGTGGAGTGGCGCGCCGTGCGCACGCCGCCCGAACGGTGTCTGCCCGTATTGTGCGGCGCGGCGGCGAACGCTCGGATATCGTTGACTGGCGCGGGCGATGCGGCCGTGACCCATAGCGCTGATTTCTCCGGTGCCCCGTGGCGATCCAGCAACGGCCGATCCGGGGTTGGGGCAATGATGCTAAGACGCGAGGCGAGTGCGTTCGGTTTCGGGGCGGCGCCGACGCGGCAAGGGCGGTGTTAAGTTGGGCCAGTGCCTTGCGCTGAGGACAATGGTAGCAGACCGCGTTTTGGACGGGAGAAGCGAACATGACGAACGGAGCGAACGGTGGGCTGCCGCCGGGTGTGCGGGCGGAGCGCGCCTTGCCGGAGACACCGCACGAGCTCCCCATCGATCGGGCGAAAGTCGACGCGCTGCTCGACCGCCTGCGGCAGGGGGAGACGGTCGACCTGCGCGACGAGTTGATGGTCGTCGTCGACTGGCGCGGCGCCTTTGCCGGCGAGGACGGGGTACCGCTGGACCTCGATCAGATCGCGCGGTTGATCGCCTACTACCGCGAGAAGTTCGCCGACATCGGACCAATCTACATCGCCGAGCTGCTCTCGACCGAGTTC
>JACDBO010000125.1 GCA_013694885.1 Chloroflexia bacterium
TCCCCACCGTCAGTGCCGAGCGGGCTCCACCCCCCGGCACGCTGCCGGACATGTTGCGGCTCGCCCCTGACTGGCTCGACGACGGCGACTTGCCGCTCGCCGATGTCGCCGCCTATGCCGACCTCGCTGCCGCCACGCGAACGCGCGGCACTCCCCGCCCGATCGCGCTCTCCGACCCTGCCCTGCCGGAGTGGGAATCGGGACTCGAAACATTGGCGCTCCCACCGGCCCTGGCGACGCGCGGTCTCGACCCGGTGTGGGAAGCCACCTACGGGTTCACTCTGCTCCAGGTCGATCAGGTCCTGACCGTCGGTCAGGCGCCCGACTACGCGACGATCCTGCGCGGCGACTTCGACCCGCTGGCGATGCGCGACGCCTGGGTCCGCGGCGGCTACCAGGCGGTCGAGACGGAGGGTGTCACCGTCTGGTCGCTCTTTCCGGGCGACACCATCGATCTCTCCGCGCCCGCTAGCCGGCCCGCCCTCGGTTCCCTGAACAACGTCGTCTTCCTCGACGAGCAGACGCTCGTCGGTGCCCCCAAACTCTCGATCCTGAGCGCGGTGCTGCGAGTCGTCCACGACAGCGCGCCGTCGCTGGCGGAGCAGCCGGAGGTCGCCGCGCTGCTGGCTCCGGCGGCGGTCGTCGAGTCCTACGTCACGGCGATGCTCCTCAAGGGGCGGTTCTTCCTGGCCACCCCCCAGGACGCGGCGACGCCGATCGCGGCGATCCCACCGGTCGCGCTGGCCCTCGTCGGTTTGTTGCCGCCCGGCCACGATACCGGATCGCTCCTCGAAGGCACCCCGGCCGCCGTGGCGACACCCGGTCCCAATCTTTCGCCGCGGATGGTGACGCTGCTCACCTTCGCCGACGCCGACGCGGCCACCTCGGCGGTCTCGTTGATCCAGCGGCGGCTCGCCGCCGGCACCTCCGAGGTCACCGGCCAGCCCCATACCACCCGCGTCCAACCCGTGCGCGTCCGCGTCATCGACGACGAGCCGACCGTCCTCGTCGAGTTCGGTCTGCGCTGGGGCGAGGCGGATTGGCGCCGCATTCTCGACGAGCGCGACCTCGGCGCGATGATGTGGGCCGAACCAGACCCGGCCGGCGACTGATCGCCGCGCCAGGGACGACGCACGCCGCAAAGAGCAAGGAACAAGAGGCGGCGGTCGGCGCGATGCCGCCGGTGGAACTCGGCCTGTTCGGCATCACCGCCGGGGTGCGACGACTGCCGGAAGCGTCGACGCCGGTCCCGCTCAACCCGGATGCCCCGGATACCCAGGAACCGACGGTTTTCGCCCGCCTGCTGATCGCCACCACCGAGGATGCGGCGCAGGCGACCGAGGTCGTGGCGTACCAGTGGCTGGACTGGGCGTCAGTGGTCAGGCAGCAACCGCTGCGCGACCTGATGACGCTTGAACACGCCGAGGCGCATGGCGAAGCACCGGTTGACGTCGTGAACTTTTCAGTCGGCGAGGCGGCGGCGTCGGTCTGGCGCCAGATGATCGACGCTGGCGACCTCATCGCCTTCCGCCCTTAGGACGCGGCTTGACCCACGAGCGTGAAACCAGCCAACCTCATCAGTGCACGCGAGGACGCGCTCTACTCCGTCCCATGCTCTCGCGCCCGCCGCTGATCCTCGGCGATCAGGTCTTCCAGCCGTGGCGACGGAGAACGGGCAAGCGGCGAGTCACCTCGAATATCGCCTGTGATCCGACCCATCGCGATTGCGGCGAAGAAGCGTGCTTGTCTATGTCTCACACCCCATTTACGCTCGAAGTACGCTCGGTACTCCTGCTCGTTAGTTGGAGTTTTCACCGTAACCATGAAACGCTCCTCAGCAATTCATCAATCGTCCGTGCTATTTTCTCAAAATCCTCTTCTCGCCATTGTCCAGGTCTTCCCGACGAGAGATCATCACGCAACATGTCAGAGAATTCGTTGGCAATTCTAGCATCGTCGGCGTGCATCGCAACATACTGCGCGTAGCTTCTCGCCCACAGTTCTCGGGGCTAGAGGAGATACCTCAGCAGGTCCACGATTCGCTGATTCGTGGCTAAATCTACTACCGTTGCCCGTAATTGCCGGACGACGGAGCTTCCGTCGACAGCCTCGCGCCATGTCGCGAACCGATCCATACGCTCCGAGCCGAAAAAGCGCCCCGTTCCAAGACCATAACCATCGATCAAATGGCCCACCTCATGGAGGAAGGTCATGCGCGCAAACTCCGTTTCGGTCGCAATCAGAATTCGTCCGCCCGGAAACCCGGGCAATGGCGCCGGATCAAACGATCCCTCTTCGCCGAAGAGGTCTTGCGACAACGTGACCTGCATGCGAGGGAGGCGGCCGTCGCCATGTACCCGGTCGAGCGTGTCAAACACCGGCGTGAACAGGTCACTCTCCAGGGCCGACGCGTAGACCACCGCGTCGCTGACGGCGATGCCGCGCGCCCC
>JACDBO010000129.1 GCA_013694885.1 Chloroflexia bacterium
TGTCTCATGCGTGACGGTCTCGCCCAGACGGCGCTCCGCCTCGACCGCCGCCACGCTGCGCAACCCCGGCCAGGGGCGCTCCGGGTCCAGCCAAGCCAGCAGCGCCGGGTCGTCGCTCGCCCAGCAGCGGCGGACCTCGATCCGGCCGTGGTCCTTCTCGACGGTGCGCACCTGCTCGGCGGGGGCAGCGCCGGGAGCGGGCGGCTGGGCAAAGTGGGCGGCCACCAACTCGTGCAGACGACAGCCGGTGTCGATCGCCAAGGCGGGACTCCAGACGACAGGCGGATAGATCGGCCCCGCAGTATGCCCCTCGCTGACGCTCCTCACCACCTGCTCAAATGCGATTGCCCTGCGAGAACAGGTGATTGACGCCACATCCCAAGCGGCGGTACGATAGCCTCGCAGGGTCTCGCTCAAAGCGTGGTGTTCTCGACGAGGGAGTTTCCCTCCGTCCGCTACGCACTCCCCGGGTGTTTCGTCCTGGGCCGTCGTGGGTCATCTTTGGGGGCCAACTGGGCAGCGCCGTGCGGAAGTGCCTGGCTCTCTTGCCAGGGGGAGCGACGAGAGTTATGGACGGTCAAAGATTTGACGAACTCGCGAAAACGCTCGCGACGGGAAATTCTCGCCGGCGACTCCTGCAGCGGGCTACGGGGGGTGCACTCGGTGGAGTACTCGCCCTGATCGGCGTCAGCGGTGGGCGCGCCCAGAACAATGACGGCCCCCCGGAGAAAGTCGGCATCTGCCACCGGACTGGGTCCGACAAAAACCCCTTCGTTTACAAGCAGGTCTCCGCGGCGTCGGTTGAGCACCACGCCGCGCACGGCGACCTCGTCGCCTGTCCCGAGAACTTCATCCTCAATCCCGAGACCTGCGCTTGCGATCCAGTCGGCTGCACGGCGACGGGGACCTGCCTGCCGGACGTCACGTTCTGCGACCCGGAGAAACAGTGCGAGTCCCTCGGCCGCCTGGCCTGCACTTGCGTCCCAACCGGCGACGGCGGGACCGTCTGTGTCAATACGTGCGTCTCCGCCCTTCCGCCACTGTGCACGAGCGATGCGGACTGCACCGGGACCCCCGGCACTGTCTGCGCCGAAGCGTGCACCGGGAGCTTCTGCTTCCTCCCCTGTGAGGAGGACTACCCGGCTGCCCTCACCGTCTCGGCCGCCGGCACCGCGATCGATCCGCTCCGCGGGCCGTAGAGCGTGGGACACTAGCTTTAGGGTCTGCACTACTGACGAAGGAGGCACGCCATGTACGTCCGGATCGTCCGCGGCCAACCCCAACCAGAGCAGGCCGAGGAATTAGCGCGACGCTGGAAGGAGTACGCCGCTCCCCGGCTGAACAGCGCCCCGGGCTTCCGCCACGGGTACCTGTCGGTCGAGCGGACGACGAACCGGGTCGCCGGGGTCACCGTCTGGGACAACAAGCCGGGCGAGGCCGTCGACCAGACCATGCGGGAGTTCGGACAACAGGTCCAGGACATCATCGCCGTGCCGCCGGTCATCGAGGACTACGAGGTCCTGGCCGAGGCGTAGTGCGGGCACCACTGCCAGCGACGTTGTTCGTTATTCGCGGTTCGTTGTTCGAGCCATGAACTACGATCCAAGAAAGACAGCGTTGGTGGCGCTCCATCGTGCGGCGCAACCTGATCGCGGCGAAATCATTGCCGTTAGGCTATGCGCTGCGGCGCATCGGTTGCGCGCGATGCGCTCAACGGCGAAGCCGCTGAATCGCCGATATGAGGGTGTGTCAGCACTATTCAGCGAAAGTCCGTATGACATGCGCATTACAGCGGGTGGCAGATCAGTGGATCCACCGCCGTAGGGGAGGCCTCTGTGCCCTCACGTCGCCCGCAGGCGACTACCAACCTTCGGTCGATGGGCGGTTCCGTTCGGCACAGGGTCCCGCATCTACGGCAGGTCATCATTGGTGCACACCGCTATAGACCACGCTCCACCGTGCCCGTGACATCGCCCGTGGTCTCGCCCGTGGCACGCTCCCGCTCGGCAGTCGGCAGCCGCCGTGTCCAGCCCGCCACTATCGTTCTCGGCGACCTCACCATCCAGGGTAACGTCAAGCCTCTTCCCTCGATCACTGAGATCCTCCAACTCGCCCGTGACAACGGTGCGCTCCGGGCTCTCCTCCCTACAAGCAACAAGGCACAGTTCGTCGGACTCCCTGAGGACGTCGTCGAGAAGCTAGACATTGTCTTTTACAGTGACCCCGAGCGAGCGGTCACAAGGACGGTGGAGTCATGAATGAGCAAGGTGACGCCAAACCTGTTGAGCCCGCCGTCAAATTCGGGGTGGTCGTCCATGCCGCCGATATCGCGGATCGCGACGGGGCGAAGCCACTGCTGGTCCCGCTCACCGCGCCGGAGGTGCGCCGCCTGCTGCTGCTCCTGACGCGCCCGCCCGGGGAACACGGATTTCGGCTGCAGTGTTCGTGCTGACGCCGACAGCGGCGGGCCGAGGCGCGGCGCAGCCACCATCCACTTCGGGCACGGGCATCGTCTACCGCTGAACTGCCGTTGTAGTACTAGGCGAGGCTTCTCCTCGAGAGAACGCCTTGATGCTGAAGATGCTTGCACCCGACTCTGGAGGGTACGGATTCCCACAATGGCTCGCACGACTGATTAAGACTGCTGTCGATAATTGACGTGGGACCTTCAGACACCTATAGTACTATTGTAGGGTACACATGTTCCTAATATTGGCCGACGACCGTCGTGGCAGAGCTTCCGCGAAGGTGCTTGGCGCTGTCGTCATTAGCCCCCGGCGCGCCCGACAGCACACGACGATGGATGTTCATGGAGCTGAATGCGGCGCAGCGACAAGGAATCAGCCCGGCTGTCTGAAGCATCTCTCTCGAAAGTCTCGAACGCACTTCGTGGAGCAGCTGGCGCCGCTCCTGCTGCACGCCGCGGAAAGGTTCGACTAATGATTAGCGACTGCGAAGATTCACTCGGCCAAATCTCTCACCAACAAACCACCACCGACCAGACGACGGCGGGACGGAGCAGTCGCCGCACGTTCTTTGCCCGTATCGCGGCGCTTGCCGCGCTAAGTGGTTTACCCATCGGGCGGCAGGTGACGGCCCAGGATTCGGCGGAGACGCCGGCGCCGGTCGAGCAGGAGCCGG
>JACDBO010000156.1 GCA_013694885.1 Chloroflexia bacterium
GTCGTAGGGGTGCAGCGCCGGTCGACCGGCGGGGTCAGGCGCGGTGTCCCAGGGGCGCAGGGCGTCGAGACCCATCTGCTCGCGGCGGCGCTCGTGGCGGCGGGCGAGGGCGGGCACGAAGGTCGCGGCCACGGCGTCGTGGAAGCGCGCGCAGTCCTCCGGCGTGTAGTCGTAGCGGTGCTTCTCTTCGAAGACATAGTCGCGGTAGTTGGCAAAACCGGCGTTGCGGGCGACTTGCTGCCGTTGGGCGAGTTGCTCGTCGAGGATGTCGGCGATGGTGTCGCGCGCCTCGACATAGGGTCCGAACTGGAGCCGCCAGGCGCGCTCGCGCACCGCGCGGTCGGGGCTGAGCAGGTAGGGGCCGAGCTTTGGCAGGGGGAGGCGCTCGCCCTCCCACTCGACGCTCATGCCGCCGGTCAGCTTCTGGTAGCGGGCATTGAGCCCTTGCAGTTGCTGCTGGAGCGGCACGTTCTCCTCGCGGAAGATGTCGCGGTCGGTCGCGAAGCGGCGGATCGTCGTTGTCAGGTCGTCGCGCGCGAAGCCGGTGTCGAGCAGTTTGTGGGCGAGGCGGACCTGCTGCTCGCCGCGCTTGGGGCCGATCTCGCTGGAGAAGCGCAGGTGGGCCGCCTCCTTCGCGGGGTCGGTGGTATCGACCGAATAGGCGATGCTGGCCAGGCTGCTCGCCTCCTGCAACGCCACCTCCAGCGCCGACCAGTCGGCCAGCCACGCCTCGATCGCGTCGTCGCCGGCGCCGAGCGGTCGCGCGGCCAGGTCGTCATAGCGCGGCCGGATGTCGGCCCAGGTCGCGTCGGTGAACTGGTCCGGCGTCGGCCGGTCGGTGGTGGTAGCGGTCATGGACGATTGAGTCACAAGGGGTCCTCCCATAAACAACAAGCAACCTCAACGAAGCGTCCTGTGCGCCCGCCAGGATTATGGTCAGAGTTCGCCGCCTGTCAAACCGCGCGGTCCTCCGCCTCGGCGTACCCTTCGCCCTCGCCCATTGGTCGTGCATGTTCGCCGCCACTCCGCCGTCATTTCGAGTCGCAGGGTAGGCGGCGAGAAACCTCTCGTTGGTGGGGAACACGTTGCTCTTGAACGAGGGATTGCTCGTGCGCTCGAAATGGCAGCGGAGTGGCGTTAGACGGAGCCGAGGAAGTC
The DNA here is from genome assembly GCA_013694885.1 of Chloroflexia bacterium. Lineage (GTDB taxonomy): Bacteria > Chloroflexota > Chloroflexia > Thermomicrobiales > UBA6265 > JACDBO01. The sequence continues at coordinate 1,159 of JACDBO010000156.1, forward strand.
CAGAAGCAACCGGCTGAACTCGGCGAAACGCTCCATGTTCGGCTGGTGAGCGGTGCCGGCTCTTGACACGTGGCAAGACGGGTGTAGGCTCTAGGTGGATTCACGGGACATTCTATCTCGCGCCGGTCGCCGCTCGGGGACTGGCTCACTTTCGCGTCGAGCCGTGGCCCCGGTGGTGGACGTCGACGCGCGTGAGGGGAACGCCGTGATCGTGGTGCGTACTGTGTTCCAGGCGCAGTTTGGCAAGGGTGGTGAGCTCGCCGCCCTTCAAGCCGAGACGTCTCAAGTGTTGATGCGGGAGCTGGGCGTCCAGCGGAAGTGGCGGCTGCTGACGGACCTGTCCGGCCCGTTCGATACCGTCGTGCTCGAAATCGAGGTCGAAAGCCTAGCCGAGTGGGAGCAGACCCGGCCTCGCCTGTTCCACAGCCAGGCGTTCCGGGAGTCGATGCAGCGCACACAGGGCCTCATCGTCAACGGCCGCAACGAGGTCTACACGATCGAAGCCGAGGGCTGAACCGGACGATGCACGCGCTGCGTCCGCCCGCGAGACGCGCGACGGAGTGCAGCGTGGCTCTGATCGAGTGTGGGTGATCGCGGTGAGCGTGGTGCTAAGCGTTGATGCGTACCGCACCGCGGCGCAGGACAGGAGGACAGCATGGCGAAGTTGCTCTACGTCGGGACGCACGGACCCGACGATCCGACCAAGGCGTGCATGCCAATCCACCTCGCCGTCAACGGCGCGGCGGAGGCGGGGATCGAGGTGGAGATCAACCTGGCGGGCGATGTCGCGGTGCTAGTCCAGGACACGTACGTGTCGACGCTCCAGCCGCTCGGCTTCCCGCCGCTCGCGGAACTCATGACCAAGGCCCGCGAGAAGGGTGTGCCGATCTTCGTCTGAGGTGGCTGTGCGCAGGCCCGTGGGGTCAGCCAGGCCGATCTCGAAGGGAAGAACGCGTCGTTCACGTCGCCGCCGGACTTCGCCCGGCGCTGCGCGGAGGCGACCAACGTACTCGTTTTCTAGCCACGGTGGTCCGTCCGCCCGGTGTACTCACGCCTATCGAATGGGAGGGGAGAGCGATCTATAGTACGGAGCGATGCCGTCGCGGGCTGCGTGCGCGGGCATCGCTAGCCAGACTATTCGCGAGCCACATTTCCGCCAGCCTCCCAGCTGTCATTTCGAGCCGCAGTGATAGTTATCAGTGATAGTTATCAGCGAGAAATCTCTCGTTCCGATACAACCATTCCCCGTGCGGGGGTGATCCCCATGCGCCCGGAATGACTGGCCGGAAAGTTCCGGGCAAGACCGTGTGCTCCCCGGCCGCCCATTCCCCTCGAACAAGAGATTTCTCGCGGCGGCTCGAAATGACAGCTGTGAGTCTGCCCGTTTCGACTGGTCAATGATCAGCGCTCGATGATGCCAGCGCCGAGAGAGAGATAGCCGATTGCCCAAAAGTGCAGGAGAACGCCGGTGCCGCAGGTTGTTTACCCCGAATGGGTGTTACGTGGTAACCGACCCGGCGGGTACACCCACCTGATCCGGCACCGTGAATGCCCCCCCTGGCGCTGGAGGAACGGGAGAAAATCGGCTCCGCTGACAAACTCGATACCCACAGCGCGGCCTTCATTGTCCACATCGAGGTAGACCATTTCCTCGACCTCGATCGTTGCGGCGACCTCCCCTTCACGGAGTCGCAGATACAGGGCGTCCACTTCCGCGTCGTACCTCATTCGCAACCCATCGCTCATCATGGTCGCCTTCCGCGCTAGATGATGCCGGCGCCGATGGAGAGGCGGAAGATGGCCCAGAAGAGGAGGAGCACGCCGGCGATGAGACCGAGCGTGGGGCCGGCGCCGCGCTCGCCGCGGGTGACCGCGACGCCGCAAAAGAAGATCGCCAGGATCGCCGCCGGCAAGGTGGTGATCCAGTTCAACCAGCCGAGAAACGGGAAGAGCCCGATCAGGGCAAAGACGCTGGCGATAACACTGAAACCGCAACCGAGTCCACCCATTTGGTTCCCTCAATAGGCGCGCTGCGTTATCCGGCGCGCGCTTCGTTCCTGGCGACGCGGCCGCTATGGCACTGCTCACCAGGCATAAGAAATGCTCGGCCAAGAATAGACG
>JACDBO010000161.1 GCA_013694885.1 Chloroflexia bacterium
GAACTCCTCGATGTCGCGGACCGCCGCGACCACGTTGAGACGGCTGATCTTCCACGAGGAGCCGACGACGGTGAGGAAGGTGATGACCACGCCTAGGCAGTAGGCGACGATGAGGCTGCGCGGCGTGACGTGCGGCTCGACCGAGAGGAAGTCGCTGAAGAGCGCGTTCAATCCGGCACCGATGCCGATGGTGGCCAGGACGCCGAGCGCGGAGCCGACCAGACCGGCGAGGATCGCGTAGGCGGAGCCCTCGGCGATGAACTGCTGGATGAGCTGGCTCCGGTGGGCGCCGACGGCGCGGGCCATGCCCATCTCCGAGCGCCGCTCCGCCGCCAGCATCGTGAAGATCAGCACGATCAGGAGCACACCGGCGGCCACCGAGAAGAGCCCGAGCACGAGGAACAAGCCCGTGAAAATCGCCGCGACATCCTTCGCGAGGTCGACGTTGTCGTGCTTCGTCGCCTCCACGCCGAGCTGCTTGCCCCCAAAAACGGCGGCGAGCTTGGCGACCACCGCGTTGGTCGGGCCATCGCTATCGCGCACGCCCCCGGTGTTCGAGATAGCAATCCCGGTCAGCGTCTCCGGTTGGCCCGTCAGCGCCTGGACGCGGTCGAGCGGCATGACGAGGCTCGCCTTGCCCGGCGTCCCCTCCTGATCCAGCGCACGATGGCCGGCGAGGAACGAGTTCCCGGTGATCGCCGCGACGGTGAGCGTGACCGGCGTGTTGTCGTGGTAGATCGTCAGGGTATCACCGACCGTAGCGCTGAGTTGGTCGGCCGCCTCTTCGCTGATGACCACGCCGTCCGCGCCGAGGCTCGCCAGGTCGATCGTGCCGCCGTCGGTCGCGACCAGACCGCCGAACCTATCCAACCGGCTCGGATCGAGGCCGGTCAGCCCCACACTCGGCTCGACTTGCCCCGCGGCCTCGTTGATCACCGGCACCCGCGTGTCGAGGAAGGGCATGATGCCGTCGACGTTCGGGTCGCTGGCCAAGGTCCCGTCAACCACCGCGAGCGCGCCGGCGTCGATGGTCTCACCGATGGCGTCGCTGCTCTTGCCCTCGACGTTCGCTTTACGCTTGACCAGCTCGTCGACGTGCCCATATACGTCATAGACCGCGGCGCTCGCCGAATGGTCGACCGTGTCGCCGACTCCGAGCGCAACGGAGATGATCATCGTCGAGAGCATCAGGCCGACGACGATGAGCGTCGATTGGGCACGGCGCCGCGGGATGTTGCGCACACCGAGCTTGAAGAGCACCGGTCGCCGCCACGCCACCCACGCCACCGAGAGGAGGCAGATCGAGAGCAGGACCAGCAGCACCGACATAATGCCGGTCATCGAGACACCGAAGATGTCGTTCATGGAGGATTCTCCTTGCGTGGTGAGAAGCGAGCGGTCCGAAATGGTCGCCGGGCGCTAGTCCGCCGCGACGTTCGCCGGTCCCGCGATCTCCTCCACCGTTACGGACTTCTGGGCGTCAGCACTGTGGTCGATCTCGCCGTCGCGCATCCGCACGATGCGGTCGCAGCGCGCGCCGACACCGGGGTCGTGGGTGACGAGGACGAACGTCAGGCCCTGTGACCGGTTGAGCGCCTGCATCAGGTCGATGATCTCGGTCGCGGTCTTGGAGTCGAGCGCACCGGTCGGTTCGTCGGCCCAGACGAGCGCCGGGTCGTTGACCAGCGAGCGGGCGATGGTGACGCGTTGCCGCTGCCCGCCGGAGAGCTCGGCCGGGCGGTGCTTGGCCCAGTCCGCGAGGTCGACCGTATCGAGCGCTTCGAGCGACTTTCGTCGCGCCTCATTGGGCCGGACGCCGGCGACGAGGAGCGGCAGCTCGACGTTCTCCACCGCGCTCAGGACCGGCAACAGGTTGTAGACCTGGAAGATGAAGCCCATCCGCCGCGCCCGATAGTCGGTCCGCGTGCGGTCCTTCATCCGCGCCAGGTCCTGCCCTTCGAGCCAGATGCGCCCGGAGGTCACGTCGTCCAGCCCAGAGAGACAGTTGAGCAGGGTGGTCTTGCCGCAGCCGGACGGGCCCATCACCGCGACCATCTCGCCGCGGGCCACCGAGAAGTCGACGCCCTTCAAGGCCGTGATCTGCTGGGCGCCGGTCTGATAGGTCTTGACGACTCCTTCGGCCTGAATGATCAGATCGGGATCGCCGGCGTCGTGACTGGTCGACTGGGTGTGGTTCGCGCTCGATCGTTTGAACTTCAGGGCCATCGTGGCTCTCCTTTGTAATGAAGACGGTCGGTCGTTCAAGGTCCCGCTGTCGTCGGCCGTGGCGACTTCAGTCACCTCCCTTCTGACTGACGTGCCTCATTGCGGCGGCCTGGCGGAGCTCGCCGAGGAGTGCCGTGTGCTGTTGATGTTTGGCGACGAAGGCAAACGCGCCAGCGTCCCTGGCCCGCTTCCGCGTCGCGGCGTCGTCCTGGAGGCTGAGGATGACCACCGCGCTGTTTGGCGCGACGGTCCGCAAGGCCCAGGTCGCGGCAATGCCGTCCATGCCGGGCATCGCCACGTCCATGACGATCACGTCTGGTTTCAGCGTCCGGGCCAGATCGAGCGCGGCGCCGCCGTCGCCGGCCTCCCCGACGACCGTGATATCCGGCTCCAGGCCCAAGAGCATCCGCAGGCCGAGGCGGGTGGTTGGTTGGTCATCGACGAGAAGCAGTGTGATCATGGACGTCCCTGAACCCCTCTCCGTGGTTGGTGACGGAAACGACCCTTCCGGTGAAGGGCCGAGGGTCGAGAGGCGAAGGCCGAGCCGGTTGTTGTCGTGGTATTCGCACATCGGCCCTCGCCTCTCGCTCAGTCACCAGCGGCCAAATGGCCTGTAACTGTTGTACCGGTCGCCGCCATTGCGCTCCTGCGGCAATGGGATGGCCCCGGTGCGGTACTTGTGGAGGAGAGGCGATCTCCGCCGAAAGACGGAGTGACGGTGGCCCGATGTCACGTTCGCGGCCCTCCTCCGTCATGTTTATGAGCGCACTACGTACGCAAGGCGGACCGAGAAAATCCGTCATTGTGCGGATGCGCCAAGGGCCGTCGAGGAGCACAATCTGTTAAACACGGATCGCCGACAGCGGCGACCGGCACGGGAACGCCACAAAGGAAGCGACAGGAGATCCGCGATGGCCATGTCCGTTCGATACGCAACGTTCGGTAGCCTTGCCGCCCGCTCGGCGTTCCCGCGCCCTGGCTTGCGCGGTATCGGGATCACGGCCGCCGTGGCGTTCCTGGTCTTGCTGATCGACGCGATGGTCCACCCGCGCGCCTTCTTCGACCTGTGGCTGATGCAGACGGTGCAGCGCGTCGAGGCGCCGGGGCTTGCCTCGCTGCTGCGCGTGGTCAACGACCTCACCAGCTCGACCGGGGCCGTGGCGATGTGGGTGCTGGCGGTGGTCATCCTCGCGGTTGCGCGGTGGTGGCTGCCGGCCCTGGCGATGTTGACGCTGCCGGTCGGCGGCATCCTCAATGAAGGCGTCGGCCATCTGCTCGTCACCCGCACCCGTCCCCACCTCGCCGAGCTGACGCGTGGCAGCGGCAATCATGAGGAGCGTTCGTTCCCGAGCGGGCACGTTACTGGCGCGGTGCTCTTCTATGGGTTGGTCTTCGTTCTCGCCGGCCGCATCCGCGATCCACTTCTGCGGCGGATGGTGCGGGTGGCGGCGCTGGGACCGTTGGTGCTGGTCGGTTTCGCGCGCGTCTGGGACGGCGCCCACTGGCCGACCGACGTGCTCGGCGCCTACGCCCTCGGCATGGCGCTGCTGGCCGGTCTCGTCGCGCTCTATCGCCGCCTCGATGCCGCGGTCGGCGCGCTGCCATTCATCCATGCCGCCACGTTGGCCCACAACGAGGCGCGGCCGCACGCGCACGCGCTGACCAGCCTGGTCCTGTTCGACGGCGACCGGGTGATCAAGGTCTACGCGCCGGGGTTCGTGCCGCGGGCGATCTACTGGCTCGCCTTCCAGGCGCCGTTTGCCTACGCGACCAAGCGCGTTGCCCTGGAGGCGGCGATGCACCGCCGCAACCTGACCGCACTGCTGACCGAGTACTGGTACGGCGGGAGCCGGGTGGCGCGGGTCACCGGCATCGAAACCGTCGCCGGTCAGCCGGCGCTGGTCAGCGAGCGGGTCGACGGACACGCCCCGCGCGACCGTGCCGCCGCGAGGGCGTTCCTCCGCGACCTGCAGGACCACTTCGAAGAGGCAGGGCTGCCGACCTGGCAGATCGATCCCCGGCAGCCCCGCGCGGTCGACAACGTGCTCGAAACCAGCGACGGCACCTGGCGGATCGTCGACCTTGAATCCGGGTTGGTCTCGCCGATGGCGTCACTCCGCACTTGGGGTCGGGCGCTGCGCCGCGGTTTGCTGCCCTTCTACGACGAAGTCTTCTTCGATGTGACCCGCACCTACATCGAGCGCGAGGCGACGGCGCTCGCGACCGCCCTCGGCCCGGTCCGATTTGCCGAGCTGACGACTACGCTGGATGCCGCCGAGCGCACGGCGCGGGCCTGGCAGGCGAGCGAGCCCCGGCTCTGGAGCCGGCTGGCACGCGGCATCCTGACCGGTTTCGGTGCGTGCACCTGGAAGGCGCGCACGCACGCGATGTTCGCGAAGAGCAACGGCCTGGCGATGGACTGGACGGAGCGGGCCGTCGCCACCTGGGAGGCGGAGGGGCGGATCAGCGGGGCGGAGGCGGCGGCACTACGGGCGCAGATCGCCGCGCCGACCTTTCAGCTGATGGTCCCCTACCTGGGTGCGCACATCCTAGTCAGCATCCCGCTGCGCTTCCCGCTGGGTACGATCGCGCGGCCGCTGATGGTGCTCGGCGCGCTCGGCGTGGCGACCGTCCGCTTCCTGCGCCGGGAGATCGACGGCGGCGCCTGGCGGCTCGCCTGGAGTATCCACTCCCCGCTGGTGATCGCCCTGAGCGCGATCCCTGGCGTCGGCAGCTTCGCCTACCTCGCGGCCAAGCCGGTCCGCGCCAACCGATTGCTGCTGCGGACCGTCACCGACGCCGCCTTGCTGAAGGCGCCGCGCGATCTCTACGAACGCACCGGCCTGCGCCGCCGCATCGCCCGCCCGGTCGCGCCCAACGCGGTCGTCAATATCC
>JACDBO010000172.1 GCA_013694885.1 Chloroflexia bacterium
CCTGGACACCGACCGCGACTGGGAGCGGGCCGCCCGGGATCGGATCGAATCCGCAACAGGCTCACTGGCCGCAACAATCGCCGCCGCAGCGACTGAGGATGGCTGAGTTTTGCGGCAGGTCGCCCGGTAGGGGCGGATGGCATCCGCCCGTCGTCCGATGGTCGGCATCTCGAAACGGCGTCGACATTCGTGAAACGGGCGCATGCCATGCGCCCCTACCATCAACGCACGATCAGGCTCGCATCTCACTGTCGCTGCTGTTCAAGCACGCATCGCGGCGAGGACCGCCAGGCTGCTGGCGGTCGCCCAGGGGCGCCAGGCCTGATCGTACGGGGTCGGCCAGCCGCCATCCTCGTGCTGCTCCTCCAACAGCCGGTCGGTTTGGGCGCGGATCAGGTCAGCCGGCACCCGCCGCGCGAGGTCCGGTCCACCGCCGTGGACGTGCTCGAAGAAGTGACCGGCGTCCTCATAGCCGCCGCGTTCGGTGGTCGACGTGATGCTTTCGGCGAGTGCGTCGAGGTAGGCGTCGCGTTGAGGATGCTCCACCCCGGCCAGGTATTCGACGTAGGGCAGGATGTTGTAGAACTCGCCGGTCCGCGCTTCCTCCAGCGACGCTCGCTCATCGAAGAGGCGGCGCACCCGCGCCCGCATCTCGTCATTTCCCAATCTCAGCCGCGCCGCCAGTCCGGCCAGGCAACACGCTGGGTTCAGACTGGGGAATGTCCAACCGGCGAACCAGGGCGCCAGCTCATGCTCGTAGACCTCTGGCGCGAAGTGCCAGTCGCCGTCCGTGTCCTGGCTGGTCACGAGCCAGCCCGCCAGTCCCTCGATGAGCGGTCCCGTGATGGCGCTTTCGAGAGACACGAGCACCGACATCGCCAGTCTGGTAGCGAACGGGTTACTCACCGGCGCCTTGATGTCGACCTCCAGCCCCTTCCCGAACCCCCCATCGTCGTTCTGGTACCGCCGCAGCGCCTCCGCGACGGCGACCACATCCCCACCGTGCCAGAGATGCCGAACCCAGGCGGTGGCGAGCCCGTGCTCCGCCGCCTCCAAAAACGCCAATCCGCGCTCTACGGCTTGTTGCGCTCTGTCCGCCTGTTGCCGTGACAGTGACTCATGTTCGGTCATCAGTGTTTACCTCCGCTCGGGTCCAATGACTCTGCCGCCACTCCAGACTGTCATTTCGAGCCGCAGCGAGAAATCTCTCGTTCATAAACCACTGTGTGTCGAGACCTGCGACGCCTTCAAAATGCCCGGTTGACGTGGATGTCACTTCCGCCCTCCTACCTCCGCGGTTCGCGCTGAAGATCGAACGTCCACCACCCCACCAGCGTAACGGGTGATCGGTGACAACGGAATGTCACTCTTTGACGCCGTGACCGGTGGCTGTGTGATGGTCCAGCAGCGTGCGGGCGGCATCGATGACCATTGCTCGCAATGAGGTTGGAGCGATGATCGTCGCGTCGGCGCCGAACATCACCAACTCCCGCGCGTAGTAGGGCAGCTCGGCCGGTGGACAGCGGAACGCCATCCCGGCACGATCAGCGTCGGCCCCGGTCAGATGCCGGTGAAAATCGGGATGATTCGCGGCGAGCCGCACGCCCCGCGAAGAGAGCGCGACACGGATCTCCGGGTGAGTCGAGTCATCGTACGCGACCGCGACCGCCGTGGCTCTAGCCACGAGTGCCGCCGCATCCGGTGGCGGAACGGCACGGTTCAACGTGCCGATACGGTCGATGCGGAAGACCCGAAGTTCGGCCGTGAGAGCATCGACCGCCGAGGTGTACCAGCGACCACCATCCACCTGAACCGTTCGCGGCAAGATCGCCCGGCGCGAGTCGCCGCGCGTCGACCGGTACTCGATGTCCAGCCAGTGCTCGTCCGCGACGGCGTGCCGCAGCGCCGCGACGGTCGCCGCGGCGGGAACGTTCTCATCACTCGCGACCGTCAGGTGCGCGAGCTGCTCGGCGCTCGCCGAGCGTTCGGACGGTCGCAGCGATGCCCGGATCTTCTGCTCGGCCGTGCCGCGAGCCGCACCGAGAGGCGACGCATCGCCGTTGCCGAGATGGGCCAGCGCGAAGAGGAGCACCGTAGCTTCCTCGACCGACAGGTGTAACGGCGGCAGCCAGTAGTCCTCCGGTAGTCGGTACCCACCGTTGGGGCCGGAGAGCGCGATGACCGGGACGCCAAGCTGGCAGAGTGCGTCGACGTCGCGCAGGATCGTCCGCCGGGAGACCTCGAATCGCGCGGCCAAGACCGCCGCCGTGCTGGAGCCAGCCTGGAGGGCGAGGAGGATTCCGGTCAGGCGGTCGGTGCGGTTCATCGGCGCCGCTGGCTGGCTCAGGCGCCGTCGAGGTCGGCGTCGTCCTGCCCGCCGTCGTCAACCTGCTCGTCGTCGTCGGGTGGCGCCTCCTCGACCGGAGCGAAGGAGGTGAAACCGAGCGTCAACGACTGCTCGACGATGCCGCGTCGCAGCCGGCGCTCGGCGTGCATCAGCGAGTCGCGCAGGGAGTGCTCCGGGATCACGTCGGCAAGCATCTCCCGCACCTGCCGCATCAGATCGATCGTCTTGTTGAACGTGAGCACCAGGTCGCCCTCGGAGAGCTCGATCCGCTCGCCGATCTCGGCCATCGACCGGCCCCGGCACCAGGCGAAGGCGGGACCGTAGAACGACGGGTTGTGGCCCTCCGAGATGAAGAGGTTGTGATCCCGCTCCTCACCGAGGATCTCGTGCTCGATGTCTTCGAGCCGTTGCCGCAGTGCGACGAGGCGATCCGACATCGTGAAGTGGTTGCCGTAGCGATAGTCGCGGTCGAAACTGAACCAGGAGAAAACCTCGGCCAACTCGTCGGGCGAGAGCCGGTCCAGGGCGCCGCGGTCGACGAGTTCGCAGAGGATCAACCCGTCGTTGTCGAAGACATCCGCCAGCATGTCGGCCTTGGGTGTCGGGAAACCCTGCCGTAAGTAGCCAAAGCGGTGAAGCACGTCCCGGATACCGCGGATGATGCCCCGGATGCGCACCTCTTCGGCGTCGGTCTCGCGCGTCAGCACCTCACCGAGTTGATTCCGCTCCCGTTCCAACGCGTCGACGCGGCGCAGGTTGGCGCGGTGCTCCCCGCGCACCGCACAGGCATGACACGGGTGGTTGGCGCGTGTGTCGATGAGCGCTCGCGTCTGTTCGACACGTTGCGCGAGATCGTGTTCGAGCGTGACGATGCGGTCGTGGGTTCGTTCCGCCTCGCGTTGCCGGTGTTCCGCGGCCAGCGCGTCGAGGTCCGGCAGACCGAGCGCATCGACACCACGCCACAGCTCATCGAGGACGTCACTGCCGACGACTTCGGCGGCGTCGGTGCGCTCATCGGGCGGCTCGATAAGTGCTTCAGGCACGTCGATACGCTGCCCCGGCAGATGGTCTAGTTGCCGGTACTCCATCAGCGATCGAAGCGCATTGCCGTCCCGGAACAAGAAGCGGCCGATGCCGCCCTGCCCGCCCCGTCCGACGGAGACGCCCCATCCATGTTCCCGGCTATGGACGACGAGACCCGCGGGCGCATCGCGCAGGACCCGCCGCAGCGCCGTCCGCCCCGGTTCCGGCCACGGCCGCGCCTGCTCGGTGGCCGTTCGGACATCCCCGAGTTCGTCGCGCACACGCCGCTCCGCATGGCGGGCAGCCTCCAGCGAGCGGCCAATTGCCTGGTACTCCTCAAGCAAGTTGTCGCCGTCGTCGAGCCCGATCAGACAGCCCTGGTCGACACCGGCGATGTCGGCGCCGATCTCCACCAGATCGCGTTCGAGCAGGCGCACGCGCTGGCTAGTTTGGTACTGCGCCAGACTCCGTTGCAGCATCTGCCGCACGCGCTCGCCGTGCGGTGGGTCCCAGAGGTTCAGCACCGTGTTGTAGCGGATCGCAAAGGCCGATTCCACCGGGTGCAGCGCGCCCGTGGCGACCTCCAGCGTCTCCCGAAAGGTGAACCACGGGGAGTAGGGGACGACGACGTGGCCAAACCGATCCATCCCCCGTCGCCCCGCCCGCCCCGCCATCTGCTGAAACTCGTTCGGGATCAGGATGCGGCGACGCCGGCCGTCCCACTTCGACATCCGGCCGACGATCACCGTGCGCGCCGGCATGTTGACCCCGAGCGCCAGGGTGTCGGTCGCAAAGACGACCTGCATCAAACCCCGGCTGAAGAGCACCTCGACGAGCTGCTTGAGGACCGGTAGCAGCCCGGCATGGTGGAAGCCGATTCCCCGCCGTGCCAGACGGGTGATGATCTGCACTTGGTCGAGTTCCCGGTCCTCCGGGCGCAGATTATCGAGATAGCGTTGGAGTATCGCCTCGATGGCGATGGACTGGCTGGCCTTGACGAGGTTGGGCCGCATCACGGCCAACCGCTCGCCGTAGGCTTGACAGTCGTTGCGGCTGAACAGGAAGTAGATCGCCGGCAGCAGATCCTGATCGTGGAGCGCGTCGACCAGCTCATGCGGTTGCGGTTCGTCCAGCAGCGGCGCTTGGCGCTCGCCGCCATGCCGGCGCGGACCGCGCCCGCTCTGGCGCCGGGCTTCGCCGCCGGTGGCCGGGAAATCCCGCACCAGCGCGCCGTGGTGATCGACCACCTCGCAGAGCTTGCCGTCGTGGAAGTAGTAGAGCGCGAGCGGCACCGGCCGTTTCGTGTGGGTGATCAGCCGGATCGGGCGATGTGTGCGGCTGATCCAGCCCGCGATCTCGTCGGCGTTGCTGACCGTCGCCGAGAGGCAGATGAGCTGGATGTGCTCGGGGCAGAGGATGATCGCCTCTTCCCACGTCGTGCCGCGCTCCGGGTCGGCCAGATAGTGGATCTCGTCGAAGATCACGCAGTCGACATCGTCCAGCTCCCACGAGCTCTGGAGCAGCATGTTCCTTAGAATCTCGGTCGTCATCACGAGCACGCGCGCCTCGCGGTTCTCGGTGACATCGCCGGTCAGCAGCCCGACCTGGTCACCGTGCAAGGCGCGCAAGTCGCGGAACTTCTGATTGGAGAGGGCCTTGATCGGCGTGGTGTAGAGCACCCGCCCGGTGCGTTTGAAGGCGTCGTAGACACCGAATTCGGCGACCACGGTCTTCCCCGCCCCCGTCGGGGCCGTCACCATCACCGACTCGCCGTGCAGAAACGTGCGGATCGCCTCGTGCTGGAACTCGTCGAGAGGGAACGGATAGATCGCCGCGAACTGGTCGATCTCGGCCTCGACCGCCGGATCGAGCGGGAGATCAAGACCGAGCGTCGTTTCCACTGGGACGAGTGCGGCGAGCAACGTCGAACCGTTCTCACCGGCGTCGGAGCTGATCTCCACGGGTACGTCGGTGCTGACGGCGAGGTCGGCTGGTGGCGGCGTCGTGTGATGTCCCGAAGGCAAGCTGAGGGGTCTCCAGGCGGCGGCGGCGCGCCGACCTGACGCGCGGAGGATGGCCGACTATGGCGCGTATGGTAGCACCGTCACCAGCCTTGGGTTCCTGGCTCACCTTTGAATGGACCGGCAATCTCCCGCGTGATCCAGCCGCCGTAGAAATCGCCCGCCTGTGCCCGCACGGTCTCCCCGTCGACGGTGCAGCGGTCCATCTGACTGGGATAGAAGGCGAAGTAACCGGCAATCGCCCGGAACCGCGGCGTCGGGTCGCGGTACGTCCACACCGCGCGCGGTTCCTCTCTGGTGCCCACGCGCACAGAGAGGTACGTTGCCAGCCCTTTCCATTCGCAGTACGAGGCGCCATCGGCCGGGATCAGCAGGTCGGTCCGCACGTCGCCGGGTGGCAGGTAGAAGACCGGCGGGTGACTCGTCTCCAGGACACGGAAGGCCGACCGGCTCTCGGCGATGCACACACCGTTGAACTCAACGGTAATATGTCGGTTGGTCGGTTCGATCCGGGGCGGTCGCGGATAGTCCCAGACAGACTCCCGCACGGTCTCTCCAGCCTTCGCATCCATGCCGCGACTCCTCACCGGCGAAAGAGACGGATTCCACATGCGCATCGGGATCAATGCCGCCTTGCTGGCGTCGCGGGCAGGATACCGCCAGACCGGTGTCAGCCGGTATATCGGCGAGCTCGTCCGCGCGCTCCGACCGCTGCTCAGCACGGACGAAGAGCTCCACCTGCTCACACCCGGTGCCTCGGCCATCTCCGAGCGCCCCACCTTGCGCATCCCCTGGGAGCAGACCGGCCTGCCGGCATTGGCACGGCGGCGGCGGCTGGACGTGCTGCACGGCCCCCTTCATACCCTGCCGTTCATCGGCGGCGTGCCCGGCGTCATCACCGTTCACGACCTCGCCTTCCTGAAGTTCCCGGACCGTGTACCGGCCAGTCGACGCCGCTACCTGACCACGGGCACCCGCTGGAGCGCCCGGCACGCCCGAAAAATCATCGCCATCTCGGAGAGCACCGCCGCTGACCTGCGCGCCTGGCTGGACCTGCCAGCCGCGCGGATCGAGGTCATCCCGCTCGCGCCGTCCGAGCAGGTGCGGCCAGTCACGGGCGACGCGCTCGCGGCGTTTCAGCGGCGCTACGGCATCGACCGCCCCTATATCCTCTCGGTCGGGACGCTCGAACCCCGCAAGAACCTCACCATGCTGCTCCGGGCGTTCGCGGCGATTGCCGACGCCGTGCCGCACCAGCTCGTGCTCGTCGGGCCGGAGGGGTGGCTAACCACCGAACTCCATGACACGCTCGCCCAACTTCGCCTCGGCGACCGGGTACGCCTGACCGGGTTTGTCGCCGACGCGCACCTCGGCGCCTGGTACAGCGGCGCGGACGTCTTTGCCTTCCCGTCGCTCTACGAGGGGT
>JACDBO010000189.1 GCA_013694885.1 Chloroflexia bacterium
GATCTCGATCGTCCAGCCGCTGGCCTGGGCGTACGCCTCCAGCTCGGAGCGCATAAAGGCGTTGTGGTCGGGGTGGAAGTCGTTCTTGAGCAGCACGCGCAGGGAACCGTCGACCGTGGCGCTCGACGGTGTCCGTGTGATCTCCTGCAGGGGCGGCGGACTGGCGCCGGGTGTCTGGGCGCTCGCCGAACGACCTAGGAGCGGCGTCGCCACCAGGCCGGCTCCAGCGAGACCGGTCCGTTGCAACAGCCGCCTCCGGCTGAGACTCCTGGACGAAGGATCCGAACCATGATTCTTACGCGTGGGCATCTGCTTTGACTCCTCGCGTTCGCGCTTGGCCCTCCGACCATCGGAGGAGCCGCCAAAAAACGCACGAGTGAAGGGGACTCCCATCCGCCCGCCGCCACGCCCGAAGAGGACCAGCGCCAAGCCGTCGATGGTGCGTCATGACTCAGAAAACGGGAGCGCCGCGACCTCGAAACCGGGGCCGTTGCTCCGGCGACGCGTGACCGATGCACTGCGCCGCATACCGATCCGAGCGAGGTCTCTCCAGGCTGCCTGTGACAGTAGGCGTACAGTACCGGCCCACGGGAATCCTTGTCAAGCCAGACGAAGGGCCGAGGAGCGAGGGCCGAGGGGAATCGACTCAGTCCTCAGTCCTCAGTCCTTCGTCAAGTGAGCCAGTGACGCCGCTTGAAAACGATGTAGAGGGCGACGCAGATGACGACCATCAGCAGCAGGGCAAAGGGGTAGCCGAGGAGCCAGTGGAGCTCCGGCATGTGGTCGAAGTTCATGCCGTAGATGGTGCCGACCATCGACGGCGCGAAGAGGATCGCCGCCCAAGCCGAGATCGTCTTGACCTCGTCGTTCTGGCGCAGACCGACGATGACGAGGTTGACGTTGAGGACGTGGTGTAGCAGCTCGCGGAAGGCCGAAACCTGCTCCTCGACGCGGATCGCGTGGTCGTGGACATCGCGCAGATACCGCAGCAGCTCGGCGTCACCCTCGCGGTGGGCGTGGCCGGTGGTGAGCATGTCGAGCATCCCGACCAGCGGCGTCGTGGCCCGCTGGAACTGAATCACCTCGCGCGAGAGCTCATAGGTGCGCCGGGAGACGTCGACGCCGCCACCGAAGACCGTCTCCTCGATCTCGTCGATGTCGTTTTCGAGACCGACCACGACCGGGGCGTAGTCGTCGACGACCTGATCGAGGATGGCGTAGAGGATCGCCTCCGGGCCGCGCCGCAGCAGCTCCGGTTCGTCCTCCATCCGCTGCCGGACTTGCGCGAGGTCGGGCGACTCGCCGTGGCGGACGGTGACGACGAAGTCGCGCCCAACGAAGACGTGGAGCTCGCCGAACTCGACGATCTCCGGCTCGTCCAGGTAGCGGGCGGCCTTGAGCACGACGAAGCGCGTGTCGCCGTACTGCTCCAGCTTCGGTCGCTGGTGGGCCTTGACCGCGTCCTCGACGGCGAGCGGGTGCAGCGCGAACTCGCCGGCGACGGAGCTGAACTCCTCTTGCGTCGGCTTGTACAACCCGATCCAGGCGATGCCCTCCTTCGCGCGGCAGGCCTCGTACGTCTCCTCCAGGGAGCTCGGCTCCACCCGCCGCCCATCGACATAGATCGCGCTATCGACAATCACCGCTCACACCCTTGCTCGACGCCCCACGCTTTCTACAAACGCGCTCGAACGTAACCAACGATGGTAAGCATACGCGCCTCGGTAGTGCGGGCGTTATGATCCGTTCGGTTGGGGAAAAGGAGGTAGATCGTGACCACGGAGCTTCTGGTCAAGGACGTGCGGCCGCTGGGCGGCGAGACGACAGACGTGCTCGTCCGCGACGGGCGGATCGCGGCGATGGGGTCCGGGCTGACGCCGACCACACCGGACGCGACCGTGATCGAGGGGGCGAACTGGCTCCTGTTTCCCGGTTTCGTCGATGCTCACACGCACATGGACAAGACGCTGATCGGTCTGGGGTGGCACCGCCACGATGCCGGCCCGGCGTTGCTCGACAAGATCGAGCACGAGCGCCGCCTGCGCCGCGATGAGGGCATCGACCCCTACCAGCAATCAAGCCGCCAGGCGCGGCTCGCGATCGCGGCCGGCACCACCCACATTCGCACCTTCGTCGATATCGACACAGAGTGGGGCCTGGCCGGGTTCGAGGGCGTGGCGCGGATGCGAGAGGATTTCAAGGACGCGCTCACCGTCCAAATCGTGGCCTTCCCGCAGAGCGGGATGCTGGTTCGCTCCGGTACGGTCGAGCTGATGGATCAGGCGCTCCGCGACGGAGCGGACGTGGTCGGCGGTCTCGACCCATCGACCATCGACCGCGACCCGGCAAAGCACCTCGACACGGTCTTCGGACTGGCCGAGAAGCACGACGTCGACGTCGATATCCACCTCCACGAACCGGGCGAACTCGGCGCCTTCGCGGTCGAGCTGATCGCCGAGCGCACGAAGGTGCTCGGTTGGCGAGGCCGCGTGGTGATCAGCCACGCCTTCTGCCTCGGCGGCGTCGACGACGCTGAGCTTGGTCGGTTGATCGACCTGCTGCTGGCGAACGACATCGCGATCATGAGTCACGGACCCAGCGGTTCGCGCCCGGCCCCGCCGGTGATGCGCCTGCGCGAGGCCGGTGTGCGTCTGTGCGCCGGCAACGACGGCATCCGCGACGCCTGGGGACCGCTCAACATGCCGGACATGCTGCTGCGCGCCTTCCTGATCGCCTACCGCAACAACCTGCGCCGCGACGACGAGATCGAGCACGTCCTCGACATCATCACCCATGGCGGCGCGACGGTCCTCGGTGCGGCCGCCCACGGCCTCGCCCCCGGCTGCCCCGCCGACCTCGTGCTCCTCGACGCCGAGACCCACCTCGCCGCCGTCATCGAGCGCCCGACCAGCCGCCTCGTCGTCAAGCGCGGCTGCATCGTCGCCCGCGACGGCGAATGTCTCGTCTGAGTGCCATCACAGCGGCGGGTGGTGGGTGTGCCAACCCGCTGCGTGCTCCAAGGCGTGGGCGAGGCGGCAGAGGTCGAGCTCAGCGTCGGGGCGGCCGATGAGGGAGAGACCGACGGGGAGTCCCGCCGCGTCGAAGCCGCAGGGGACGGAGATGGCTGGCTGGCCGGTCGCGTTCCATGGCATCGTCAGGCGCAGCAAGGCGGCGCCGACCGGCTCCTCGACGCCGTCCGGGTAGGTCACGATCAGGTTGTCGGCTCGGGGCGCGGTGGCCGGGAGGGTGGGGACGACGACGGCGTCCAGCTGGTGCGTCCTGTAGAGAGCGGTGATCGAGCGGCGGACGGCCAGGCGCGCCTGGCGGACCGCGAGGTAGGTGTCGCCGCGCAGCAACGTGCCGACCTCGATGCGGAGCCGCAGGTCCTCGCCGATCAGGTCGGGACTCTCGCGTAGCGCATCGCGGTGGACCGCCGCCGACTCGACGCGCGAGAGCAGCAGGGCGACCGCCCGCGCCGCCTGGGCCTCGGCCCAGTCGCAGGTCACGATCTCCGCGCCCAACTCCCGGAGGGTGTCGACGCCCCGCGCGAAGGCGGTTGCGACGCCCGGCTGAAGTTGTTCCGCGAAGAAACCACCGAGGGTGGCGATCCGGGTGCCGCCCAGCGCGCCGCCGCCCGCGGGCAGCAGTTCCGGGAGTGTGTCGATCTCACGGGTGCGGCCGGCGATACTCAGGTAGAGGATCGCGGCGTCATGCACGGTGCGAGCGATGGGGCCGACGGTGTCCAGCGACGGCGCGAGCGGGAAGACGCCGGCGGTGCTCAGGCGGCCGTAGGTCGGTTTGAGACCGACGGTGCCCGTCACTGACGCCGGGATGCGGATGCTGCCTCCCGTGTCGGAGCCGAGCGCGCCGAGGCAGCAGCCGGCGGCGACAGCGGCGGCCGAGCCACCGGAGCTGCCACCGGGGATGTGGTCCGGGTTCCACGGGTTGCGGGCTGGAGCGCTGACGACACCGGCGGCGAACTCCTGCGTCACCGTCTTGCCGATCAGGATCGCCCCGTCGCGGCGCAGGGCGTGGACCGCCTCGGCGTCGCGCCCTGCCACCGGGGCGTCGGCGCGGAGCGGGGCGTTGCAGCGCGTCTGCTTGCCGGCGATGTCGAAGATGTCCTTGATGCCGACCGGCACCCCGAGCAGCGGCGGCTGCGGCGT
This sequence comes from Chloroflexia bacterium, assembly GCA_013694885.1. GTDB lineage: Bacteria > Chloroflexota > Chloroflexia > Thermomicrobiales > UBA6265 > JACDBO01. The sequence goes on from JACDBO010000189.1 coordinate 4,167, forward strand.
GGGCGTGGCCCGGCGGCGGTCGGCGACCTCCGCCTGGTACATCGACTCGCGCGCGTAGACCTCGACCCAGGCGTGGAGCGCGGGTTCGGTCCGCTCGATCCGCAGCAGCGTTTCCCGCATCAGCTCGACGGCCGAGAGCCGCCGCTCCGCCAGCGCCGTGGCGGCGTCGCGCAACGTGAGCGTGGCGAGGTCGAG
>JACDBO010000196.1 GCA_013694885.1 Chloroflexia bacterium
CGACCACACCGGGTCGCCCCTACATTGATCCTCCCCGGAGGGGCACGTGGACAGTTTTCCGTTACTGAGCACAATCGCCTACTTGCCGCTCCTCGGCGCGCTGGTGATCTTTTTCGCACCGCGAGCGGGGCGTGATCTGTCGCGCACCATCGCGCTCGTCGCGGCGAGCGCCAGCTTCGTCTTCTCGGTCATCATGTTGCTCGCGTTCGACCACAACGCGGAGTTCCAGTTCACCGAGCGACGCGTCTGGCTTGAGGACCTCGGCGTCAGCTACTTCATGGGCGCCGACGGCATCGCCGTGCTGCTGATCGCGTTGACGACGCTGCTCTCGTTGATCGCCGTCGTCTGGTCGTGGGACACGGTGCGCACGCGGACCCGCGAGTACTACATCGCGGTGTTGCTGCTCGAGACCGGGATGCTCGGCGTCTTCATGGCGCTCGACCTCTTCATCTTCTACATCTTCTGGGAATTGATGCTGATCCCGATGGCGCTGCTGATCGGTATCTGGGGCAGCACCAACCGCGTCTACGCCTCGGTCAAGTTCTTCCTCTACACCCTCTTCGGCTCCCTGCTGATGCTGGTCGGCATCGTCGCCGTCTACCAGTCCTACTTCAACGAGACCGGCATCCGCTCCCTCAACATCCTCGAACTGCAAGGCGGCGACTACAGCCGGGTCTTCCAGTTCTGGGTCTTCGCCGCCTTCTTCATCGCCTTCGCGGTCAAGGTCCCGATGTTCCCGTTCCACACCTGGCTGCCGGACGCCCACGTCGAGGCGCCGACCGCCGCCTCGGTGATCCTGGCCGCCGTGATGCTGAAGATGGGCGGCTACGGGATGCTGCGTTTCAACCTGCCGCTCTTCCCGGAAGGGACGGCGGACTGGGCGCCGGTCATCATCGTCCTCTCGGTCGTCGCCATCCTCTACGGCGCGTTCGTCGCCCTCGTCCAGCCCGACATGAAGAAGCTGATTGCCTATTCGTCGGTCAGCCACATGGGGTTCGTCACCCTCGGCATCTTCATCCTCAACCTACAAGGGCTCAACGGGGCGATGATGGTGATGCTGGCCCACGGTTTCAACACCGGCGCGCTCTTCCTGATCGTCGGCGTCGTCTACGAACGCGCGCACACGCGGAGCATCTCGGCCTTCGGTGGCCTCGCCTCGCGGATGCCGGCCTGGTCGGGCTATTTCGTCCTCTTCATGTTCGCCTCGATCGGTCTGCCGGGGCTTTCCGGGTTCGTCGGCGAGTTCCTGGTCGCCCTCGGGACGTGGGAATACAACCGCCTGGCGGCGGTCTTCACCTTCGCCGTGGTCATCTTCGCCGCCTGGTACATGCTCTGGCTGGTCCAGCGCGTCGTCTTCGAGCGCGCCTCCGGTCAGGAGCCCGACCCGGGCGACACGGAACTGACCGCCGCCGAGCGTGCCGAGATCGCTGGGCACGGCGGCGACCGCGAGGGCGGCGAGCACGGCCACGCGGCGCCGTTGCCGGTCAGCGGCGGTTCGCACGAGGCGCCGGCTCACGCCGTGCACGAGGGCCAGCTCGACAGCTCCCACTGGCCGGACCTGACCACCAAGGAGGCCCTCACCCTGGCGCCGCTCGCGGTGCTGACCATCGTCACCGGCATCTATCCGAAACCGATCTTCGACATCGTCGAACCCAGCTTCCGGGCCATCCTCGACGCCGCGATGCGGGTGGTCAGTGGATAGCCAGGAGCCCAGGCGGTGATGTGCTGGGACATGGCCCGCCCGGTTGTGGAGCCGCTTGCTCATGCCGCGTAAGATTCGAGAGTTGAAGGCCGACCTTCGACGTGCCGGTTTCATCTGGCGTCCTGGCAAGGAAAGCCATACCAAGTGGGAACATCCGCTCTTGCCCGACATTGACGTGGTTCTCTCGGGTAACGACGGGACGACGCACAGCACTATCATGAGCGGCACCTACTCAACGCGCTGGCAAAGCTCCAAGAGATCGAAAGGACGGGGCAGTGAACGAGCCCGAAGAATATCCGCACTATTCTGTCATTCTGGAGTGGGATGACCGGGATGATATTTATGTCGCAACCATTCCTGAATGGCCCGATTGCCACACGCACGGTGAGACGCTGGAGGAAGCGATTCAGCAAGCGCGAGATCTCATCGAGTCTTTGGTCGACTGGGAACGTGAAGATAGGGAGCCGTTGCCACAGCCTCGATACTTTGCCACATCCGAGCTTGGACGTGAGCGTGCTACGTTGGTAGAAGCACGGAGCCGTACCTAAATGGGACAGCAGTTGATCAATCCGGATTGGGGACTCGTCGTTCCCCAGCTGATCGTTTTCGTCCTGGCGATGGTGCTGCTCTTTGGCGACGCCTTTCTGCCGCGGGAACGCCACTACACCTGGCTCACCGGCATCTCGCTCGGCGGCTACACGATTGCCTTGATCGCGCTCGTCTGGCAGCGGGGGGAGAGCGATAGCACCTTCTACGGACTCTTCCGTGCTGATGGGCTCACCGTCTTCCTCTCGCTGACGATCCTGGCCGCCGCGATCCTGACCGTGCTCACTTCCGCGAGTTACGTGGATCAGCTCGAAGGCCGGATGCCGCTCGGCGAGTTCTACGTCCTGCTCGCCTTCTCGATCCTCGGCGCGCTGCTGACCTCGGCGGCCGGCGACTTGATCCTGATCTTTGTCGGTATCGAACTCTCTTCGCTTTCCACCTACATCCTCACCGCCTTCGCCAAACGACGCGCCACCTCGCTCGAAGGCGCGCTCAAATACTTCCTGCTCGGTCTCTTCGCCAGCGCCATCCTCCTCTACGGGATGGCCTGGATCTACGGCGCCACCGGCAGCACCAACATCACCACGATCGCCCAGGTGCTCGAAGCCGGCGTCATCGACGACAATCTCAACGCCTCACTCCTTCTCGGCTTGCTGCTGATCGTGGTCGGCATGGGCTTCAAGATGGCCGCCGTGCCGTTCCACTTCTGGACACCGGACGCTTACGACGGCGCACCGACCCCCGTCACCGGTTTCATGTCGGTCGTCCCCAAAGCTGCCGCCTTCGCCGCCACTATCCGTCTGCTGGTGCAGGCGCTGGCACCGCTGCGAGACGACTGGCTGACCCTGATCGCGATACTCGCCTTGATCACGATGACCTTCGGCAACATCGTCGCCGTTTCGCAGCGCAACGTGAAGCGCCTCCTCGCCTACTCCTCGATCGCGCACACCGGCTATATCCTCGTCGGCATCGCCGCCTACCAGACGGATACCGGCTTCACCGGCGGAGGCGGCGACCAGGGCATCTCCAGCGTGCTCTACTACCTGCTCGCCTACACGTTCATGAACATCGGCGCCTTCGCCATCGTCTCCTGGCTCCAGCACCGCGGCAAAGGCATGACCCTCGACGACTTCAACGGACTCGCCGCCCACGAGCCGCTCGCCGCGGCGGCGATGGCGATTTTCATGATCTCGCTGATGGGCATCCCGCCGACCATCGGATTCTACGCCAAGTACTACGTGATCGTGGCCGCCATCGACGCCGAGCTGCTCTGGCTGGCGCTGGCGATCGTGCTCATGTCCGCTGTCAGCGCCTTCTACTACCTGCGAATCGTCGCCGTCATGTACTTCGGCGATTCGGAGACCGCCCCGGAGCCGCGCCGCACCCGCCTGCTCGATCTCGGCATCGCCGGTATGGTCGTCGGCGTCCTCCTGCTCGGTCTCTTCTCCAGCCCGATCATCCGCCTCGCCAACGAGTGGTCCGACGCCCTCACCGTCGCCGGCGCCACGGTTCCATAGCATTCACCCACTGGTGGGCAAGCTTTACGTGACTACTACCACCGTTCTCGCCCAGGACCCCGACGAACTGTTCGACGTCGTCGACGAGCGCGGGCGGCCAACCGGTGAGACCAGGCGCCGCGCCGATGTCCACCGCGACGGCGACTGGCATTGCGCGGTCCACGTCTGGATCATCGGTATCGACGGCGACGAGCCGTTCATCCTCTTCCAGCGCCGGAGCAGCGACAAGGACACCTGGCCGGACTTGCTCGACGCGACCGCCGCCGGCCACCTCCGCGCCGGCGAGTCGGTGGCCGGCGCCCTGCGCGAGATCGAGGAAGAGCTCGGCATCGTCCCCGACCTGACCGCGCTCCGTCACTTCGGAACTCGTGCATGCGTCAGCGCGCCACAACACGACCGGATCGATCGCGAACTCCAGGAGGTCTTTCTCCTGCGCGACGACCGTCCCCTGGATGCGTACTCCCCCGCCATTGCCGAGGTCGCCGCCCTGGCCCGCTTCCGGCTCGACCCGCTCCTCGCCCTCTTCGCTGGTGACCGCGACCATGCCCCGGCCACGCTCCTCGACGCGGCAACCGGAACCACGACCAACACCGACGTGCCGCTCGCCGCCTTCATCCCCACAACGGACAACTACTTCGCCCGCGTCGCCATCGCCGCCCGTGCCGCTCTCCGCGGCGAGGCGCACGTCGCACTCTAGCCAGCCCGGTTGCATTTGGTAGGGGCGGACCCGTGTGTCCGCCCTTGAACCGACTGGCACGAACCGCGGAAACCAGGATGTTCCGCAACAGCGCGCGGTCGGTGCCGGACGAGGGCGACCACACCGGGTCGCCCCTATCAGGCCAGGCGGTCAGCAAGGGTCACCGGAAAGCTCATTGGCGGCATCGCTATACTGAATGT
>JACDBO010000200.1 GCA_013694885.1 Chloroflexia bacterium
CGGGCGATTGCCGAGGCGACACTGCCGATCTGGCGCGCGAGTGGGGTGATCGTGCTCGATGCGGGACTGGCCGCGACCGGGACACGATTGCAGATCGTGCCGGTGTTGGCCGCCGCCGGTTTGCCGCGCCCACCGGCGCTGATCGCCTGCACCGAGGAGACGGCGCTGGTGGCGGTCGAGCGGCTCGGCTATCCGGCGACGCTCCTGCCGTTGACGCCGGGCAGCGCCACCGTCCCCCTCTACGACCGGGAGACGGCCGAGGCGGTGATCGAGCACCGCATCGTCCTCGGTGACGCGCACGAGGCGATTTCACTGATCCAGGCCGGGTTGCCGGTCGGCGAGCATCTCTCGCTGGTTCACGTCGTCGCGGGTGTGGCCGTCGCGGTCGATGAGCGGCCCGGCGAGGTCCGCGCCGATGAGCTGGCGCTCGCGGAGCGCGCGGCACGCGCACTCGGGGCGTCGGTGGTGGCGGTCGAGATCGCGCGGACAGCTTCCGGTCCGGTCGTTTGGGATGTGCGGCCGATCGCCGAGTTCCGCCACGCGCGGGCACTGAGCGGCGATGATGTGGCCGGCGCGATCGCGCAGCTGGCGACGTCACGGCTGGCCGGGATCGCCGGCGACGCGGTCCAGACGAGCCTCTCCGGTTTCGACGCGGCGGAGAGCTTGTCGTGGGAGGTGGGAGATGGCGACCGTAGCATCGTGCTCAGCGCCTGAGCTCGTCTCAGGCCGAGACTCTTGTCAGGTTGACTTCTCGCCGCGTGGGGCCAGCGAGCGGTCGGATATCGAGTTGCTGCGGGGACTAGTCGCCATCGAGAGTCTCTCCGGCGGGGAAGGCGCGGCGGTCTCGTTTCTCCGGTCGGCAATGGCGTCCCGCGGGTTTCGCATCCTCGACGACCCGGCCGGGAACGCGATCGGCACCGTGGGGCGCGGCGAGCGCCACATCGTGCTGCTGGGCCACATCGACACGGTGCCGGGACGCATCCCGGTGCGCGTCGAGGATGATGTGCTCTGGGGCCGGGGGGCGGTCGATGCCAAAGGGCCGCTGGCGACATTCGTCGCGGCAGCGACCACGGCGGCCACGGCGGCGGCCGAGCGGCTGCGGGCGCGGGTCACCGTCGTCGGTGCGGTCGGTGAGGAGGTGATCGGCTCGCCGGGCGCCACCCAGGTGGCAACCTGGCCGGCGCCGGATTTCTGCCTGATCGGTGAGCCGAGTGGGTGGGATGCGGTCTGCCTGGGCTACCGCGGCTCGCTCTCACTCGTCTACCGGCTGCGGCGCTCGACGCGGCATACGGCGGGACCCGGCCGTTCGGTTGCCGAGGAGTCGATCGCGTTCTGGAACTCGCTCGTCGCCGAGCTCGACGTCCGCAACGCGGAGGCGACCAACCGCTTCGGCGCGATCGGCCACTCGCTGCGTGTCGTCAACACGTCCGGCGACGGGCTGACCGACGAGGCGAAGCTCTCGATCGGGCTTCGCCTGCCGCCGGGCGTCGATGTCGCGGAGCTGCTGACGCGCGTGCGGGAGCTGGCGGGCGACGGGGAGGTGACGATCGACGGTGTGCAGGAGGGGTACCGGACCAGCAAGCGCTCCAAACTCGTGCCGCCGTTCCTGCGGGCGATCCGGGGCGAGGGCGGTACGCCGCGATTCACGCTCAAGCTCGGTACCTCGGATATGAATGTCGTCGGTCCGGAGTGGGGCTGCCCGATCGCCGCCTACGGTCCGGGCGACTCGGCGCTCGACCACACCCCGGAGGAGCGGCTTGACATCGGTGAGTACCTGCGGGCGGTCCGCGTGCTGGCCAGCGTTCTGGAGGCCCTCTGATGGCGGCGATGACGACCCCGAACGGTCGTGGTCAGGGTATCCGCCTCGGGGTGCTCGTCTCCTACCTGCGGCAGGAGGAGAAACTGATCCTCGCCCAGGCGCGGGCGCGTGGTATCGACGTCCGTCCCCTCTTCGACCGCGAGCTTGTGCTCGATCTCGGGGCGGCGAGCGTGGCGTCGTCTGGGGTGGAGGTCGATGTCGTGCTGGACCGGTGCGTCGTCCACTCGCGCGCCGGGTACACGCTCGAAGCGATGGAGCGATGGGGTATCCCGACGCTCAACGCGTCGTCGTCGGTCGCGGTCTGCGACGACAAGGCGCGGTGCAGTATCACCCTGGAGGCGGCGGGGATTCCGACGCCACGCACCTACCTGGCCTACTCCGTCGAGGCAGCGCTTCGGGCGTGCGAGGCTGTCGGGTATCCGGCCGTGCTCAAACCGGTCACCGGCTCGTGGGGACGCCTGTTGGCGAAAGCCAACGGGCCGGAGCAGGCGCGGGCGATCCTCCAGCAAAAGGCCGAACACGGCTCGTTCCACCACGAGATTTTCTACGTACAGGAGTACATCGCCAAGCCGGATCGGGATATCCGGGCCTATGTGATCGGCGACCGGATCGTGGCCGCGTCGTACCGCTCGGCCGACCACTGGATCACCAACTCCGCCCGCGGCGCGACGTCCAAACCCTGCCCGGTGACGCCGGAGATCGAGGAGCTGTCGCTGCGTGCCTGCCGGGCGGTCGGCGCACGGCTGGCCGGGGTCGACCTGATCGAGACGGCGGACGGTTTGCGGGTGTTGGAGGTGAACACCGGCGGCGAGTTCAAGGGATTGATGACGACGACCGACGTCGACATCGCCGCCCGCATCGTCGAGGAGGCCGTTCGTCTGGCGCACGAGGGCATTGAGCATCGACGTGAACCTGCCGTCGGGATGGGAGTCGCTGGCTGATGGGGAGGAACGAACTGGTGGAGCGTAACTCGGATGGGCCATTGACCGTCGGCATGCTGATGTCGCGGGTCCGTGTCGAGGAGAAGCTGCTGTTGGCCGAACTCGAGCGGCGGGGGGTGACCATCGTCCGCTTCGATGACCGGACGCTGACGCTCGACCTCCATCGCCAGGTGATCGACTGCGATGTGGTGCTGGAGCGCTGTATCAACCACCTCCGCGCGCTCTACACGCTGCGGGTGCTCAACGACTGGGGAGTGCCGACCGTCAACAGCTATGACGTGGCCAACATCTGCGGCGACAAGCTGCTGACGAGCGCCGCCCTGGTGCGAGCC
>JACDBO010000209.1 GCA_013694885.1 Chloroflexia bacterium
GCCCGATCGAATCCAGCGGTGAATCGTGTCTCGGCTGATGCCGAGCTGGCGCGCCAGCTCGCTCTTACTCGCCCCCTGCGCCAGGTAGTGCCTGAGTAGCATTCGCGTCTCCCGTCCGATCATGCGCGTCTCCACCTTTGTGAAGACGCATGGTGATGTGAATCACCGGCCGGGAGCGACGCTCTCAGCCGGCAGCCAAACCGTGCTGCCGACTGTCAGATTTCACCCGCCACAATTGTCGAATTTACAACCGCCGTTAACACCGTAGACGCAACTTGCGGATTGGTTCGAGAAATCCAGAGCCCCTCATCGGCGACGCATCACTCGTCGTCTTCGGTCGTACCCAGCACGGAAGACGTAATCAAGACGTCAGGCAGGCGTTGCAGGTTCCGCTTCAGGAGCGCTGCAAAAGCCGAAAATTGGTTCAGAACAGGGAAGAGGCGCCCATCTGGTCGTGCTTTCTGCTACGATTCGCGCCGCCGGGCCGGTCCACGGCGTGCAGGAAAGGGCCGGTTTAGGGTGTGGATTAATGGCCGGTTTCTGGGTGTCCACCGAGGAGACGTGAGCCCGACCTGGCTGGGGCCGATAGCTCGGGTTCGATTCCCCACCCCGGTAATCACAAGGGATTGACGAGCCGTCTTGCGGGTAGCGGCCCTCGTGGAGGGCAACAGCCTCCGCGCCCACCAGCCGTATGACGGATGTGTCGATTAACACCGTCACGAAACTGCTGGTCGATCTCGGCTTGGTCTGCGCGAAGTATCAGTACGAGACGCTGACAAACCTCCCCTGCAAGCGCATCGAATGCGATGAGATTTGGTCGTTCGTCGGCGCGAAGGATCAGAACGTTCCCGAAGAGAAGCGCGGTCAGTTTGGCTTGGCTCAGTGTGGACGTGGACGGCGCTCTGCGCCGACACGAAGATCGTTCCGTCCTGGCTGATTGGTCCGCGTGACGCTGGCGCGGCTCACCAGTTTATGCAGGAGTTGGCCTCACGTCTGAAGCGCCCCGTGCAGATCACGACGGACGGACACAAGGTGTACGTGAACGCGGTGGAAGGCGCGTTCGGAGCCGATGTGGACTTCGCTAGGCTCACGAAGATCTACGGGAACGATCCGACGAACGAAACGCGTTACAGTCGCGCGAAGATCCTGAGCAGCACCAAGGAGGTAATAAAAGGCAACCCCAATCCCGCCCTTATCTCCACGTCGTACGTCGAGCGCCAGAATCTCACGATGCGGATGTCGATGCGCCGGTTCACGCGACTCACAAACGGTTTTAGCAAGAAGGTCGAGAACCACGCGCACGCCGTGGCCCTCCACTTCATGCACTACAACTTCTGCCGCATCCACAAGACGCTGCGCGTTACCCCAGCGATGGCCGCTGGCGTTACGCAGCACGTCTGGAGCTTGGAAGAGGTTATTGGGCTGTTTGATGCAGCCGTTAAAAAAGCGGCATAGTTAGCGAAATGGTTATCCCGCAATACGCGGTTGTCAAGTCGCCAGCCTCCGCAACGAGCGTTCCTCTCTAAACTGGGAGGGTATGCCTTGCGTTGGCGATGAGGGGACCGTCGTGGACTACTATGGCGGCCGGCTGGATTCGTACATCGTAGAGTCCGTACGACCGGACGGGACGACAGCCTGTTAGCGGAATTCTCCGGCGATGAGCTGCTTGTCGTTTCGGCACCGCAGGCGTCAACCCCAGACGCTACCGAAAATTGAAACTGAGACACTACCCGAAAGACCGTGCAGTTGCTTCCGGGCCATTGCAGGCGTATGATCCTGCCGCATGAATACCGACTCCTCGTTGCAGCTGGTCAACCTGGTCAAGGCCGGCGACGCGCCCGCCTTGGAGCGACTCCTGTTAAGATACCTCCCTCGGCTCAGGTGTTGGGCACATCGCCGATTGCCGGCCTGGGCGCGACGTAACAATGACACGGAAGACCTGGTGCAGGAGACCCTCGTAAACGCCGCGCGAAATCTGAGGGGTCTGCGTATGCAGCATGCAGGGTCACTTCGAACTTACATGCGCCGTGCGCTGGAGAATCGAATCAACGACGAGATCAGGCGCGCGCACCGCTGCCCTCCCACGGTAGAGCTGGCGCATACGTTGTCCGGAGATGATCCATCAGAGCTGGAGCGGGTTATTTCACGGGAGGATCTTGCTCGGTGTCGTGCCGCTCTGGCGCGGTTATCCGCAGCGGACCGGGAGATTCTTATGGTGCGGCTGACTCGGGGCGATGTCAGTTTCCGCACGCTGGCATCACTGACCGGTAAGCCTAGTGAAGACGCCGCGAGAGTTGCACTCGCGCGAGCGGTAAGGCGCCTGGCTCTCGAAATGGAACGGCTGGAGGCCTGTCCACTCTGAGTCCCCGCCCTCAGGAGTCGAGTCTAGTGGCATGCCCCTCCCACAGCCAGCACCTGCAGCGGAACAGCCTCACAACCGCAGTGAACTCCTCGTCGAGGCCCTACTGGATGCCAGCTCGCGGCGGAGACCGCGCTCGGCGATCCGTGTTCTGGTAGATGCGAGTATTCCGCTCGTGGTCCTGCGCGTGCTCGTATCAGTCGGTGCGTGGCTGTCGGGATATCCGATTGCGCCGGCAGACGCGCCGCTAGGGTCATTAACGGGTGCTGCGCTTTTCGTCTGCTACGGCACTACCGGAGCGTTGCTTCTGACAGTCGGCCAGCGGGACGAACGCGCCCGCTACTTGGGTGCTTTTTTCCTAGTAATCGCGAGTGCTTTTGCGCGGGAGCCCGCTGAAGCTCTCGCGATGACGAGCGGCCCTGGCGTGCTTCGTGAGTTCGCCACTCTGCGGTATGACCCTTTACTTCCGCTCTATTTTTCGCTGTTCGTCAGTCGATTCCCAAGACACGCCTCCGAGTCAAGCTACCGGCCGTGCGACCTTTTAGTCGCGTTGTGCGCCTCGTTCGCCGGCTTGGCCGGAACAACCGCAATCATCGACTGGGGGACTCGTGGTGGGCGCCTAATCACCTCTGGAATGTGGCTGCAACCCAGTGATGCTTACTGGACGATAATCTTCGGCCTGCTGTGCGGTGGCCTGATACTGCTGCTATGGCGAAGCCGAACCGCCACCGGGGCCGAACGGGTGCGAGCGGTCTGGTTTTCGGTAGGGCTGGCGGTCGGACTCATTCCTCTTTGCGCCGCGGTTCTGCTCTATGCCTCCAGCGAAACTTTTAAGGCACTCACACTGCGGCCTGATGTCCGCTCCGCTTTCGGCGCCTTCATTGCCGTCGGGCTGCTGACGATTCCCCCGTCCACGATGTATTCCGTGGCTGTGCGGCAGGTGCTTGAGATCCGCATCGTTATTCGGCGTGCCCTTCGCTGCGCGTTAGCGAAGGTTGCGACGGTGGGGCTATGCCTTTTGCCACTTGTCTTGCTGGCGTGGACAGCATACGCCAGCCGCAGCCATACCATTGCGGGGTTTGCGCAAGACCCGTGGGGCAGGTTGTTAATCGCGGCCGCATCTATCGGAATCCTTGGCATGGTCGTCGTCCATCGACTTCTCGGATGGCTGGAAAGAGTGATTCTGCACGGACCCTACGACAGCTTTGCGGCAATCTCTGATCTTCGACAGCGGCTCGAAACGGCAGCCAATCCTGCTGCAGTCGTCGACCATACCCGCAGAGTTATCGAAGCTACTCTGCGGCCGGCAAGCGTGACGGCGGTATACGCAGCATACCGCGGTGCCCCGTTTTCAAACACCACGAGTGGCACCCGCGCACTTGCAGCAGACTCGTCGCTCGTGGAGGTGCTTACCCGCTCGACCGATGCTGCTGTACCTGTAACGGATGCGCTCCTGCGCTTTGTTGGGACATCCGACGCAGCCTGGCTGTCCGGTTCGTGTGCCGAGCACTTGTTGTGCATTCGGCTGACGGGCGAGATAGTCGGCATAATTGCACTCGCAGAACGCTCGAGTGAGCGACCGTACAACGTGGAGGATTGTCGGTTTCTTGCGGAACTGTCGCAGACGGCAGCAGTGCATCTACAGCATCTCCCGAGGAGACAACCAAGTCAACAGCAGGACTCGCGCGGCGACTCATCCACTCGCCCGGCAATGGAGTGCAGCGGTTGCGGCGAGGTCTCCGGGCCTGACATCGTCGGCACGTGCCCGGCGTGTGGTCATCCTCTCGATTTCTGCCAGTTGCCGCCCATTGTGGGCGGGAAATTCCGCATTCAGAGAAGGATAGGACGGGGCGGGATGGGCATCGTTTACTTAGCCAAGGATGAGCGCCTCCAGCGGGATGTTGCGGTGAAAACCCTGCCGTATATTTCCGTAGCTGCAGAACGGCGTCTCGAACGCGAAGCCCAGTTTATGGCCCGGGTGTCTCATCCGCACGTAGCATCGATTTATTCGCTCGAAGCTTGGGGTGACCGGCCCGTGCTGGTCACGGAGTATCTCTCCGGAGGCACGCTCCAGACCCGCCTGCTCACCGGGCGCCCTCAGCCGAATGAAGTTGTGTCGTGGGGCCTCCAGCTAGCACAAGGATTGACGCGCCTCCACCGAGAGGGTCTGGTTCACGGCGACCTTAAGCCCAGCAACATCGGGTTTGATGCTGTAGGGGCCGCTAAGCTCCTGGACTTCGGCTTGGCGGAAACCGCTGCGGATCGTAATCGGAACGTGAACAGGGTGTTGTCGACGGCGAACCAGGCGCAGTTCGGGACACCCTTCTACGCTTGTCCAGAAATGGACGAGCGCCCGCCCTGTCCTAGCTTCGATCTGTGGGGCTTGGCGCTCGTCCTATATGAGGCCCTAGCGGGTAGAGCTAGTATTCACGCTACTGCCAATGGTCGTCCCAAGCTACCGCTGGTGCCGTTGACAGACCTACACCCGGACGTCTCCACCACGCTTTCGCACTTCTTCGTCCGGGCGCTCAGCGCCGAGCCCGCTCTGCGGCCATCCTCGGCGGCCGAGTTCGGCCTGTGGCTGCGCCGATCTGCCCCCATCACTGCGGTGTCCCCAGGGGCACCATATTCCAGCCTTTAACGCTCGCGCCTTGGTTCGATGGGCGGCAGCCTCGAAGCGTTCCGCGGCTGTATCGACGTGCTCCGCAAGAATTGTCATGTCGCCGCCCTCTAATGCGAGCGACGCCGAGTAGCGCCCCATAGATGCAACGTAGTCAAGCAGGTGGTGCTTCGCACGCTGCCACTCGGCACGGCCCTCAGCGCTGCCCAAGTTTGCCGTCAGGTAAGGGCGATAGCGTCGCTGTAACGTTCTGATTGCAGCACTATGAACGCGTACGTGACCAGCGCCTGCACCGAAGGCGTAGCAGAACTGACCCAGAACACTCTCGATCTCTTCGTGACATTCCATATCGTAGCTCCTCCCAGAAGGGCCGCCCTCTATCTCGAACACCGCGCTTACTCCCTACTGACGATGCCCACGTCAGAAGCGAACGGCCACACCCTGAGAGCCCTGACGCTGGGCACCTACAGGGGTTCTTTCCGGGTACATGGGTAACAAACACCTCTGAGGACATGGGTAACACTTTTCGGCCACAGTCACGCAGGAGGATTGCGCGATGCCGTGGCAGGAGATGGCGCCCATGGATCTTCGGAGTCAGTTTGTGGCGGAGTTCGGGACCGGGTGGTTCACGATGACGGAACTCGCCGACACGTATCGGATCAGCCGCAAGACGGCGTACAAGTGGGTCCGCCGCCATGCGCAGGACGGAGCGACCGGGTTGGCGGATCGCTCGCGACGTCCCCGCCGCTGTCCGCACGCCCCCTCCGCGGCCGTCATCAAGGCGCTGCTCGACGCACGCCGTCGGCACCCGACTTGGGGGGCGCCCAAATTGATCGCGTGGTTGCAGCGACAAGACCCCAGCATGGTGTGGGCCCGCGAGCTCCACCGCGTGCGCGCTGCTGCAAGACGCCGGGCTCGGTGCGGAGCCGTCGTCCGCGTCGTCCCGCTGCCGCCCGGCAACCCGCGGCTGAGTACGCCGATCGCACCTAACGACCTGTGGACGGTCGACTACAAAAGGGGAATTCCGCACGGGCGACGCGCGCTGGTGTTACCCGTTGACGCTGCGCGACGGCGCGAGCCGCTATGTCTTGCGGATCGACGCGTTGGTCGCCCCGACGTATGCGACCACGCGCCAGCGGTTTGCCCGCGCGTTCGCCGAGTATGGCCTTCCGCTGGGGCTCCGGAGCGACAACGGGACCCCCTTCGCCAGTACCGGCTTGGGAGGATTGTCCCAACTCGCGGTGTGGTGGTTGCAACTCGGTATTCGGCTCGAGCGCATTCTCCCGGGGCATCCCGAACAGAACGGCGCCCATGAGCAGTTCCACGCGGTGCTCAAGGCGGAAACGACGCGTCCGCCGGCCCGCACGGCTGGCGCGCAGCAACGCCGATTCGCCCGCTTCCGGGACGAATACAACCACGACCGGCCGCACCAGGCCCTTGGACAGACGCCACCTGCTACGTACTACACCGTCTCGGACCGACGGCTGCCGCGTCGGGTCTCGCCGTTCGAGTACTTGGGTCATCTCGAGGTGCGGCGCGTCGGCTCCAATGGCTGTGTGCTGGTGGCAACACGTGGTCTTTCTCGGACGAGCGCTCGCCGGCCACAACGTCGGCTTCGAAGAAATCGCTGACGGCGTGTGGGCCATCCAGGTCGGGCTGCAGCCCATCGCGCACTTCGATGCCCGCACCCGCCACGTCAGCGCGCCGCCATGGTGAGGGCCGTACACGTCTCAGCCGCAGGCTTGCCCCCGCTCGCGACGGGGCGCTCGGCGACCATGTCGCCTCGCGCCTGCCCACACCAACCTCAATCATCTGTTACCCATGTCCTCAGAGGTTTGTGTAACCTATGTCCCCGAACCCGCCAGGTCTGAGTGTTCCTTCTGAGACGTCGCCGCGTCTATATAAAGTTGGGCCCGCCCGCTCAAAAAGTAGACCACCTGAGGGATTGAGGGCGAGCTTGTCGAATCGTCCGATCCGGGGTTCGCGGAAGGATGCTCAGGATGGGTCAGGTGCATGTTGTCCCGCATAAAGTGCTGATAGAAGTGTCCGGTCGGCAAAGCCAGCACGGCGCCGGCCGCCGGCGCCGCCTCTCCATCACGATGGGATCAGCTGGTGGCGGCGCTGGCGGTTCGCTGTACATGCGAGGATCGACGACGGGGGCGGCCTGTTGATCTGGCAACTGAGTAAGCTCTGCGCCTCGAGTGCTCTCAGCCGATCCTGATCATCCCGAACCCGGTCGGCGGTTGGAGCCACGACAGCCGCCGGCGCGGGCGCAGGTCTGGCAGGCGCTTCAGGCCGGCCGACAACGAACATGATCAGCCGCATTGGCGGCCGTGAAGCGCAAGCGGCTGGCCTACGCCGCAGCTGCCGTTCTCGCGGTGGCGATTGGTGGATCGTGGTTCGCGCTCCGACAGTCGGGGAACACCGTCGGAACAGCGGGATCGACCTCACAGATCGCGCAGTCCGCGAGGCTGGACCTGCGACCTTTGCTGTGACGCGGGGCGGCGAACGTGCTAAGGAGCCCCATGGATTGGTCC
>JACDBO010000238.1 GCA_013694885.1 Chloroflexia bacterium
CTCGACGGCAAAGCCGTCGCTTCCTCGTAAGATGCGCTCCCAGCAGGCAACTCGAATCGACCATGGGATTCGTGCCCTCGACGGAGCAAGCGCTTCGCGCGGGGATTCTTCGGCTGCGGCCTCAGAATGACGAACAGGTGAGTCCATCCTCGAGGCGCCAACACCCGGAATCGACCCCATGCTGACCTACCTGATCCAGCGTCTGCTGCAGGGCGTGGTCGTCGTCTTCATTGTCAGTGTGCTGACCTTTGCCGTCATGCAAGCGGCGCCGGGCAGCCCGCGCGACCTGATGGTCGGGCAGGCCTACGTCACCCAGGAGCAACTCGACGCCATCGACCGCAAGTGGGGGTTCGACCAGCCCTGGTACGTGCAGTATTTCACCTGGGTCGGCAACCTCGGCAGCGGTGATCTCGGCACCTCCGTCGTCCGCACCGGTGAACCAGTCAGCTCGATGATCCTCAACGCCGCCTCGTTCACACTGCGCCTCAACGTCGCCTCGTTCGTCATCTCCCTCGCCATCGCGATCCCGGTCGGCGTCATCGCCGCGCTGCGCCGCTACACCTGGTTCGACTACGGCAGCATGATCGGCTCGACGATCGGCATAACGATCCCCAACTACTGGATCGGTCTGATGGCGATCGTCATCTTCTCCGTCAAACTCGGTTGGCTGCCGCCCTACGGGGCCGACTCCTGGCGAAGCTACATCCTGCCGGTGATCATCCTCTCGATCGAAGAGGTCGCCGCCCTCGCCCGCCTGACACGCGGCGCGACGATCGAGGTACTCAGTCAAGACTACGTGACGACCGCCCGCGCCAAGGGACTCGCTGAGCGCGCCGTCACGGTCCGCCACGTCGTCCGCAACGCCCTGCTGCCGGTGATCACCGTCATTGGCTACCGGATCGCCTTCATCCTCAGCGGCACGATCGTCGTCGAGACGGTCTTTGCTTGGCCGGGATTGGGTCGCCTCTTCTACGACTCGATCGTCCGCCTCGACTATCAGGTGGTCCAGGCGATCGTGCTGGTGCTGACCACGCTCATCGTCCTCGTCAACATCCTGACCGACCTCACCTACGCGGTCATCGATCCGCGCGTGCGGTTCAGGTAGCCGGAGGACCCAGCACGCATGGAGACGACCGCTGTTGCCCGCGGCCTGGGCTCGCTTGACACGGACACTCGTACGTCGAACCGCAACCGCGGCTGGTCCCGGTTTGTGCGCTACCGGCCCGGTCTGTTCGGCCTCGGTGTCATCGGGCTGCTGGTGCTGTGCGCCATCTTCGCGCCGCTGCTCGCCCCGCACCCGCCCAACGCGGTCGAGACCAGCCTGCGCGGTGAACCACCTTCGGCCGAGTACTGGCTCGGCAACGACCCGATCGGCCGCGACATTCTGAGCCGCCTCATCTACGGCACCCGAGTTGCCCTGGTTGTCGGCATCGGCGCGACAGCCATCGCCGTGACCATCGGCGTCACCGTCGGCGCCGTTGCCGGCTACTTCGGCGGCAAGGTCGATTTCCTGCTCTCGCGCCTCGTCGACGCGCTGATGGCCTTCCCGCTGCTGGCGTTGCTGCTGACCCTCTCGGCGGTCTTTGGACCGAGCCAGCGCAATGTCGTCCTCCTGATCGGCTTCACGATCTGGGCGTCGTATGCTCGCATCGTCCGCGCCGAGGTGCTCAGCCTGCGGGAGCGCGAGTATGTGCTCGCCGCCCGTGCCGCCGGTGTCCCCGACCGGCGGATCATCGCCCGCCACATCGTGCCGAACGCGCTGGGACCTGTGATCGTGCTCGCCAGCCTGGCCATCGGCGGCGTCATCATCCTCGAATCGGCGCTCTCCTTCCTCGGACTCGGTATCTCCCGCCCAACGGCCTCATGGGGCTCGATGCTCTCCGACGGCCGCGACTACATCCGCAACTACCCCCACATCGCGATCTCGCCCGGTATCGCGATCATGGTCACGGTTCTCGCCTTCAACCTCGTCGGCGACGGCCTCCGCGACGCCCTCGACCCCCGCGGCGAGCGGTAGGGCCTGCATCCTCGTGCCCGTCAGATGCCCGCACGGGGCACCCGGTGTGGTCGCCCTCCTCTACTTCTATCCTTTAGGTGTTGCTGACGGCGTTGGCTACAGCGTTCTGTTCTGGTCCGAGACAGGGCGACCACATCGGGTCGCCCCTACCTGGTGGCGCAAGTTCGGCCATCGTGCCGCGTTTTTTCGGGATGGCGGGCCCGACTCCCTCGAAGCGGCTGGTATCTTTCGGGGTATGAACGGTCGTCGATGCTCGCTCGCCGGTCTCCTGCTCCTCGCGCTGGCCATCGGCGCGCTCATACCGGGCCGCGTCGACGCGCACGCCACGCTCGTGCGGGCCGATCCGCCAGTCGATGGGCTGGTGGCGGCCTCCCCAGCGCAACTCCGTCTTGTCTTTTCCGAAGAGATCTACGTCGGCGAGGGCCCCCCGTCGATCCAGTTGCTCGATGAGGCGGGGAACGGGAAGGGCCTCAGCCCGGTCGGTTCCGGTGTGCGGCCGGACCGGCCGCGCGAGGTCCTAGTCAACATCGGCGATCTCGACCCAGGCACCTACACCGTCGTCTGGTCGGTCCGCTCCGCCACCGACGGCCACACCCTCAGCGGGACCTACGCCTTCCGGGT
>JACDBO010000243.1 GCA_013694885.1 Chloroflexia bacterium
GCTCCCAACTGCGGACGGTGCCGGCATCGACGCCGAGTGCCTGCGCGAACACCGCCTGGGAAACGCCCAGTTGAACCCGCACGGCGCGCACCTGCTCCTTCGTCAGGGGAGCCGGCGCCGCGAACTGGATCGCGCGCGTGTCGATGAGCCGCCGCGTTCCGGTCGGCGCCGGTATCTCCCGGTTCAGCTCGCCGAGCACGACGATCATCCCCGCCGCCGCTTCGGTCGTCATCGCAAGCGCCTCTTCCGGCGTCGCACCGTGACTCTGGACACCGATGAGTTCCTCGGCCCGTGCGAGAAATGCCCTGTCTTCTTCGGACCACCACACCTCATAGGTGTATCGACGCGCAGCGTCGAGGTTGTCTTCAGTCAGTGCCAGGATATCTTCTTCGTCTGACATCGCGGCCTCCCTCTGCGACTCAATCGCTCTCCGTGGCTTCCCGCGCCGCTCTTACCTTGGTAATTGCTACGTTGACATCGCGTTCCTGATAGGGTTTTGCGTCGTCTCCGTCATTCCCGGAGAGCGTCAATTGGGCACCGGCCTGATCTGGATGGATCCAGACGAGATGACTTCCCTTCCCCCTGGTCGGACGAACGACGAATCCGACTCGGCGCAGATCGTCCTTCAACTGGCGAATCTTGCGCGGCACGAGTTCGCCTCCATATCTGACAGAGAGGATGCCACTATGTAGTATAGCAGAAGCGCTTGCCGTGGTAACGAGATGGAATGGCCTCCACCGCGCTACCCCCGTTGCGGCCAGCGGCGTTGGGGGATGTCGCCGTGGCGGGCGAAGCGTTGGGCTTCCTGGCGGTCGCGGTCGCGGAAGAGCCAGACGAGGGCGAGACCGGCGATGAAGCCGCCGATGTGGGCGAAGAAGGCGACGCCGCCGGTTTCCATCGTCGACACGCTCAGCGCGAGGAAGCCCTGGATGAATTGAAGGACGATCCAGTACCCGATCATCACCCAGGCGGGGAGCATGAAGGTGGTGAAGAGAAAACCGATGAACAGGAGCGACATAATCTTGCCGTGCGGGAAGAGCACGATGTAGGCGCCAAGCACACCGGAGATAGCGCCGCTGGCGCCGACCAGCGGCACCTCGCTGGTCGTGTCGAGAAAGACCTGCGTGGCGCTGGCCACGACGCCGGTCAGCAGGTAGAAGATCAGATAGCTGGCGTGCCCCATCACGTCTTCGACGTTGTCGCCGAAGACCCACAGGAAGAGCATGTTGCCGCCCAAGTGCAGCCAGCCGCCGTGGAGGAAGGTGCAGGTCAGCAGCGTGAACCAGCGCCCCTCCTCGGTGACCAGCAGCGGCACGGCCCCCCACTCGACGATGAACCGGCCCAGCTCGCGCTCGCTCAGCAGAACCTCATAGAGGAAGATCACGATGTTGATCGCGATCAGCGCGAAGGTCACCACCGGTGTCGTGCGCCGTCCCCGATTGTCGTCGCTGATCGGGATCATGCGTGGCTTCCTTCGGGAGAAGGACCGAGGGCCGAGGGCCGAGAAGGAGCCGCCCGATATGTCATCGGCTTCATCGAGACCGCGGTACGAGTGCCCTGGCCGAACGTCACTGGCTGGCGGTCAGCAAAGCGGCGACGCCGCTCCGTGGTCAGGCGCCGCGGCCGCTGCCGCCGGTCTGGCCGGTGACGGTGCTGGCGGTTTCCTTGACGGTGGAGGTGACCCAGGTGAGCAGTTCCTTGCGCGTCTGCTCGCCGCTGCGTGGGGCGAAGATCAACCCGGCGAGGAGGCCGTAGACGAAGAATTTCACCGCGGTCTGGACATTCTTGATCATCGCTCATCGGTCCTTTCTGTAGGTGTATTGTCAATTGAGTCTAGCGCGGTGGGTCCGGTGGCAGGTCGCCGTGCGGGAACGCGGTGAAGCGCCCGGAATCGGTCGCCTCGTCCTCCTTCGTCTCCAGCGCGCCCGGCACCGGGCCAGCAAGCTCCTCCGCCGTGGCGACATGCCCAGGACCGGTGTCGCCGGGGGCCGGCTCGCCACTCGCGGTCCCCACCGGCACGACGATCTCCTCGTCGGCGCTATCGACCGTCGTCTCCGTCGACCGCTCGTTGGCCGTCTCGCCGAGGCGCATGCCGACCAACGGCGCGGCGGCGCGCCCCACCAGACCGAGCGCACGGTTGGAGAGACTCGTGTCGCTGGATCCACCGCCGCCGGCTGGCTCCACGCCAGGGGCGTAGTCGTCACCCTGCCCCATCATCTGCCCCCGTAGTTCGAGACCGGAGCGCGGGGTGGTCCAGAGCGTCACCGCCGCACCGGCGATACCGCCGAGGATCGCGCCGACGACGAACGCGGTATTGTGCCGTTGCTCGGCCATAGGACATCCTCCTTGTGTACTATCGTACTCAGGTCCACGCTACTTCGCGCGGATGCACGAAGCGGACCCTTGAGGTCCTCATCACATTCCTCCTATCAAGTCCCGTGCCAATCTTCGCATTGTTTTGCCCGATCAGCACGGCACGCGGCTACAATCGCAGCGTGACGTCGCCTGAGCAGCCCTCCACCCCGCTTGACCTTGGGCATGACGCCGAGGTCGGCAACCCGGCGCTGGTTGCCGCCATCCGCGACGAGATCACGGCCGGCGGGCCGATCACGTTCGCCCGTTTCATGGAGCGCGCCCTCTACGAC
>JACDBO010000273.1 GCA_013694885.1 Chloroflexia bacterium
GAGCGGGTCTGCCAGGCGCTGACCGAGGACGCCCGGGCGGTCATCCCTCGGACGACGAATTCGAGGACGATGGACCATGCCTGATGCGCTGAAGATCGGTCTGTTCGCCATGAACATGGACGCCTGCAGCCATCCCGCGGGCGCGGCGCGGATCGCCCGGCTGGCCGAGGCCGCGGGGTTCGACTCGCTGTGGGCGGGCGAGCACGTCGTCTTGCCCGACCCGCGGCTGCCGGCGTCGCCGATGGCGCCCGAGGAACGGATCCTCGACCCGCTCATCGCCCTGACCTTCCTGGCGGCGCACACGACCACGATCCGTCTCGGCACGGGCATCATCGTCCTGCCCCAGCGCAATCCCCTCGTCCTGGCCAAGGAGGTGGCCAGCCTCGATGCGCTCTCCGGTGGGCGGCTGATCCTCGGCGTCGGTGTGGGCTATCTGGAACCCGAGTTTCGCGCCCTCGGCATCCCCTTCGCCGACCGTGGCCCGCGCACGGACGACTATCTGGCGGCGATGCGCGCGATCTGGACCCAGGACAAGCCGGACTACTACGGCCGCTTCGTCTCCTTCGCCGGCGTCCAGGCGCATCCCCGACCGGCGCGCCTGCCGATCGTGACCGGCGGTCATTCGCCCGGCGCCTACCGCCGCGCGGTCGAACGCGCCGACGGCTGGTACGGGTTCGCGCTCGACCTCGCCGGGACCGCCCGTGCCCTCGCCGGCCTGCGGGACGCGGCGTCCCGGCACACTCGACCGGCGGTGCTTGGCGACCTGGAGATCAGCGTCACGCCGCGCGGGCTGCCGGGACGCGATGAGGCGGCCCGCTTCGCCGCCCTCGGGGTGCATCGGCTGATCCTGATGCCACTGGTCGGGTTGGCGGAGACCGCGCTGACGGAGTACGTCTCTACCGCCGGCGACGCCTTGATCGGGCGCGTCTAACAGCTATGTGGCGTGATGGCGGCTCATTCCGCGTCGGTAATGTGCCGCTACGCCGCGGCGCCCTCAAAGACCGCCGTCCCGACCGCGCTCCCGGTGACGCCGACAAACCGGAACCCGGCGGCGGCGAAGAGGACGGCATACTCCTCCGGCGTCCGCTCACGACCCCCCGGCGACGCCAACATGTTGAGATCGGAGAACTTGCTCGCCGGGTTTTCGTTGGCCGGGCCGAGCTCCTGCTCCACAACCAGCAGCGCCGCCCCGTCCGCCATCGCCCGCCGGCATGTGTGGAGGATTCGGACGCACTCCTCGTCCTCCCAGTCGTGGAGGATGGCCTTGAGGATGTAGGCATCGCCCCCACCCGGCACGTCGTCGAAAAAGCTCCCTGCGACGACCTCACAACGGTCGGTCACGCCCGCCGCCTCCAGGATCGGCCCGGATCCACTGACGACGTGCGGTTGATCGAAGAGGACCCCCCGGATAGCCGGGTGATGGGCAAGGATCGCCGCCAGAAACGCGCCATTCCCGCCGGCGACATCCACCACCACCCCGAAGCGACCAAAATCGTAGGCCGCCAGAACGGAGGCGACGACCTGGCGCGAGAGGGAGGTCATCGCGCGGTCGAAGACGGCCGAGCGCTCCGGGTGGCGAGCGCGGAGGGTCCAGGGATCGATCCCATGTACGTGACGGAACGCGTTCTCGCCGGTTTGCACGCTGTGCAACAATGCCCCCCAAGCCTGCCAGTGGTACGAGTCCCCGACGAAGGCCGCCCACCCGCTGAGCGACTCCGGCGCGTCGGAGCGCAGGCAGTCCCCGAGGTCGGTCAGGGCGAAGCGGCGGTCGGCCTCCTCGCGAACGACGCCGATGCTCGCCAGAGCGCGCAGCAGCCGATACAGTGCATCGGGGTGAGCGCCAGTGGCCGAGGCGAGATCATCGCTGCCGCGCGGCCCGCCGGCAAGCAGATCGGCGATACCGAGCGTGGCGGCGACGTGGATGGCCTGCGTGACTTGATAGCCGTTGACCAGCCGCCGCAGCGCCGTCGCCGGCCGTTCGGGTTCTTGGCTCATCGGTTCCTTCCCTTTCGTCTTTCCCCTCGATCTCCGCACGCGGCGAGACACGCATCTTAACCCCTGGTCGATGACCGTGCGCATTCCTCGGCGGAATCCCGCTCCTGGTCCCGGAGGATGTGGTCGCCGGCGGCGGTCTTCCTAGGACCAATGGCAGAGTACGTACACCGTTTACTTTCCCCGCCTCCTCTGCCATCATCTGCGTGGGACAACACCTCTCCTCGGTTCGTATCGGCCCCAGGCGGCGCCCTTTCGCCCCATGCCTGGGCCAACTTCAGGGACTCCAGAACTTCGGGACTCCGGGTCATTGCCGGCCGTTGTGTCGTGACCTGGGCCGTCGCCATCCCGGCGGCTTGCCCCCCACAGGAGGTCTCGCCGTGCCCCCCACCTACCTCAACGAACTCCGCTACAGCTACGTCGCCAATGCCAAACTGGCCCGGCTCGTCTTCGACTACGAGGCCGACACCCCCGAGTCCACCTTCGAGTGGCAGGTGCAGCAGCTCTACCTCGAAGGTCAGACCCGGTTGCAACAGGAGGAGTACGCCCTCGCCCTCAATGCCTTCCGCGAGCTCCAGGCGCTGATCCTCAAGACCGCCAACCCCCAATTGCCGGTCGATCCCAACCGCAAGCCGTGGTTCCCGTACCCGCTCGACATCGACCTCATCGACACCCTGGCGATCAAGACGGCCGACATCCTGACGAAGACGCCGCCGTTGATCTCCACCATCCCCAGGTCGCTCATCAGCGAGGAGTCGATCCTGCCCAATCGCGTCCAGCGTGCGGTCAACCCGCTCATCGAGAGCGGCGTCCAGGTCACCTCTTACCAGGCCGAAGTCCGCGATCGCGTCCAGCAGGCCCTCGACGCCGCCTCCCGCAACGAGTGGGAGAGCGCCGCGAGGCTCTACCGCGGTGCCCTGCGAAAGGTGCCCGACGAGGACCAGACCCTGCGCGGCTCGCTGCTGCACGACCTCTCGATCATCACCGAGAAGGTCGGCAACCGCGATAACGCCGTCGAGCTCGGTCGCCAGAGCGCCGCGCTCTTTGCCGAGGCCACGGTGCCGGAGGCGCAGGTCCAGACTCTCGACCTCGTCGGCGGCATGCTCGCCCGCGCTGGCGACCAGCCGGGAGCCGACGCGGTGCTCCTCGAAGTCAAAAACCTGCGGACCGAGCACAACCTCGACACGATCGTGGTCAGCCCGTTGCTGCGCGCCACGCGCCGGATCACCAACTTCGAGGAGGGCGGCCAGCCCTTCTTCGGCCGCATCGACGAGCGCGCGATCGACGTTACCGCCACGACGGCCGTCCCGGACGCCACGCCTCTCGTCCTCCTGGGCACTAGGTACCTGACGTCCGCGCCGGTCGAGCGCCGCTTCACCGTGCTCGGCGAGCAGGCGGTCGCCCGGATCACCCTGGACGGAGATGGCGCCGCCGGAGTCAAGGCCTTCCTGACCGAACTCTCGGACACCATCGACCTCGGGTTGGTGACCAACTTCTGGTACAACCCGGCGACGATCGTCGCCTACCTGCCCCATATGTATTTTTTCGTCGTGCCGATGGCGATCGGCGACTGCCTGGCCGGGATGGGCAACCTTCAAGAGGCCGCCGACCAGTACGCGGCGGTCCTCGTCTACCCCTTCATCAACAAGTCCGTCGAGATCGTCCGCCTCTGGACCCGCCTCGCCGACACCTGGCTCGAGATCGGCGACGCTGCCTACCGCAACGCGAAAGACGACATCGCCGCCTTCGCGGTCGCCCAGGCGGCCTACGAGCGGATCGTCAAGGCCGACGGCACCCTCCAGGCCACCTCGCCGCTCTACGCTGACGCCAGCTTCGCCGGCATCAAGGGCCGGGTGGAAACCTTCCTGGCCGCCGCCGACCCCCTGGCGGTGGACGAGAACCCGCAGATCACCAGCGTCGTCCTCGATGCCCGCGGCCGCTTGCAACAGATCGCCGCCGGTCTCAACTTCTTTGGCTTCGCGCCCGACTACGCGCCGCCGTTCAGCTTCGAATACCTGCAAACCACCGCCCGCTACTTCGCCCAGCAGGCCTCGCACATCGAGCAGCGCTACGTCCAGTACAAGAGCACCGCCGAGGATGAGGAGTTCCGCCGCGAGCAACTCGACCAGCAAGCCGAGGTCGCCCGCCAGTCGGTGATCCTCGAGCAGCGTGGTGTCGCCGAGGCGAACGCCGGCGTCGGCGTCGCCCAGGCTGGGCTCAACTACGCCGAGACCCAGCGCGTCAACGCTGTCCAGTCCCAGAACGACTTCAACGCCGTCCGCTGGGAGCTGCTGGAGCTGGCCGAGGCCGAGGCCTGGGCCGGTGCCGCCGCCGTCGACGAGGACGACGAGGTCTCCCAGACCTGGACCGGCAACTACTACAACGCCCGCGACAAGCCGCGCAGCGACGTGGTTCAGGAGCTGGCCTACCGCCGCACCCGCATCTCCCACGACCTCGAAGCCGCCAAGCTCCAGCGCGCCATCGACAGCGCCAACGCCTACAAGGCCGTCGCCCAAGCCCAGCTCAACCAGGCCAACGCGCGCATCGCGGTCGCCCAGCAGCGCGTCGTCGTCGCCCGCCTTCAGCAGCGCTTCGCCGAGGAGAACCGCGACTTCCTGGACATGAAGGAGTTCAGCGCCCGCCTCTGGTTCGAGTTGGCCCGCCTCGCCCGCCGCCTCAGCCGCCGCTACCTGGACATGGCCACCGAGGTCGCCTTCCTGATGGAGCGCGCCTACAACGCCGAGACCGAACGCGGCCTGGGCGTGATCCGCTACGACTACAGCCAGACGAGTGCCGGCGGCCTGCTCGGCGCCGACCTGCTGCTGGCCGACGTCGACTACTTCACCATCGACCACGTCACCACGACCCTGACCAAGAAGGCCCCGGTCAAGAAGGTCATCAGCCTCGCCGACGGCTACGCGATGTCCTTCCAGCAGCTAAAGACCACCGGTCACGCCTTCTTCCCGACCGAGCTGGCCGATTTCGACCGCGACCACGCCGGGCTCTACCTCTGCAAGTTGCGCAATGTCGAGCTGGTCTTCATCGGCGTCACCGGCGCCGCCGGCATCGCCGGTACGCTCCGCAACGTCGGCGTCTCCCGCTTCCGCCAGTCCGACGGCGCGATCGTGACCCGGCTCTACCCGCCCGACGTGCTGCCGCTCTCCCAGTACGACCTGCGGCGCGACGCCCTCGCCTTCCGCTTCAACCCGAACGACTTGCGCCTCTTCGAGAACAACGGCATCGACACCCTCTGGCAGCTCGACCTGCCGATGGACGCCAACGACTTCGCCTACGACGAGATCCTCGACATCCAGCTCGTCCTCCACTACGACGGCTTCTTCAGCCCGGCCCTGGAGACATCCATTCGCGCCGCGCTCCCGGCCACCGGCACCGCCTCGCGGGTGGTGACGATGCGGATGACCGCGCCCGACGAGCTCTTCTACCTGAAGAATCGCGGCGAGGCGGAGCTGGTCTTCGACGCCAGTCTCTTCCCCCGCAACCAGATCAACCCGGAGCGCACCGACGTCACGCTGCAACTGACCGGCGACGCCGCCACCATCGGCAACCTGACGCTGCGCCTGACCTCGGCCGTCCACGGCGCCGAGCTGACCATGACCACCGACGCCAACGGCGAAATCAACGACGCCACCGCCGGTCAACCCTTGCGCGTCCTCCGCAACGAGACGTTGCTCGACACCTGGACGATCGCGATCACCGCCGCCGACAACCCCGGCCTCGTCGTCGCCGGCGCCCTCGACCTGAGCGGCCTCCGCGACCTCCTGGTCTTCGTCGAGTACAGGTTTGACTATCGGTAGTTCGCCCTCACTCCCCAGCCCCCTCTCCCAATCCTGGGAGAGGGGGAGCACGCTCGCCTCTCGGACCCCTCTCCCAGCATTGGGAGATGCTCCTCCCCCGAGTCGGGGCTGGTGGCGCGCCAGCGCCGGGGTGAGGGCCCTCGTAAAGGATGACCACCATGGCCGATCGCGGCGCAAAGACCGGGCAGACATCGCCGCCGGCCGGGACGGGGTTCGTCCCCGGTCTCGGTGAGGCGTTCCGCATCAACCTCAGCACCGGACAGGGCGTCTACTCCTACAAATTGCCCCTGCCGGATGGCGTCGGTGGGCACACACCGGCGCTCAGCCTCGAATACGCGCACGGCGTCACCAGCGGTCCATTCGGCCTCGGCTGGCGGCTCGGCTTGCGCACCATCGCCCGCCGCCTCGATTTCGGAACGCAGGGTGGGCCGGATGGCGACGATGGCGATCTGGTCGAGCGTTTCACCGACAGCGGCGCCGAACTCATGCCCATCGCCGACGGCACCTTCCGGGCGATGACCGAGACCTCATTCGCCCGCTACCGCCGCGCCGGCGACGGCTGGCGGATCGAGGAGCGCAACGGCCTCGTCCACGAGCTCGGCACCACCGCCGCCAGCCGCAGCGCCGACCCGGACGATCCGACCCGTGTCCACGAGTGGCTGCTCGACCGCACCCGCGACCCCTCCGGCAACGAGATCATCTACAGCTACCTGTTCGACGAGGGGATCGCTTACCCGGCCGAGATCCGCTACGCCGCCTACGCCGTCCGCTTCGTCTACGAAGACCGGCCCGATGTCCGCACCGACGGCCGGATGGGTTTCTCCAGGCGGCGCACCAGGCGGGGGACGACCGTCGAGCTCTTCCTCGACCCCGGCGCCAACGAGCGCCGCATCCGTTCGTGGGCGATGACCTACGCGCTGGAGCCATCCAGTGGCGTCTCGCTGCTGACCGCCATCCGACTCACCTCGCATGGTGCAGCGGCGGACGGCTCCGAGGATGTCGTCCGCGCCCCGGTCACGTTCGGCTACACCGGGTTCGACCCGCGCACCCCGCTCGTCGAGTGGATGGAGCCGGACGACGATGGGTCATCCGGCCAACCGCCCGCCCTCACCGACCCCGACGTGGCGCTGATCACCCTCGACAACGCCCCGCTGCCGGGCGTCCTCCAGATCCGCAACGGCCGCCAGTACTACTGGCCGAATCGCGGCGATGGCCGCTGGGGCGCGCCGTCACCGCTGGGCACGACGCCGCGGGTCGATTCGTTCGTCGATGACGGCGTCCTCTTTATCGACGCCGACGCCTCCGGTACCGCCGATCTCGTCCTCGCTGGCGGCGACGGACCGCCCGGCTACTACGAGAACGGCGGCCGCGACGGCTGGCGACGCTTCGTCGCCTACCCGCGCGGCACCAGCGCCGTCCCGCCCTGGTCGTCCGGCCGTATCCGCCTCACCGACATCGACGGCGACGGCCGCATCGACGCCGTCGAGAGCGGCGACCGCGCTTTCGCCGTCTGGCGCAACCGGGGCGATCAGGGCTGGGCCGCGCCGCTGCTCGCCCCCAAGGGTCAGGGCGACGAGCGCCCGGACGTGGACTTCAGCGACCCGCTGACCCTGCTCGCCGACATGAACGGCGACGGCCTGGCGGATCTCGTGCGCATCAGCTCCGGCCGCGTCGAGTACTGGCCGAGCCTCGGTCGTGGCCGCTTCGGCGACCGCGTCACGATGGTCGACGCACCCCGCCTGCGCGACCTCCAGCGCTCGCCGCAGAGCGTGACGCTAGTCGATGTCGATGGCGACGGCTGCGCCGACCTCGTCCGCGTCACCGCCGAGGGCGCCGTCATCGCCGTCAACCGCAACGGCGCCTCGTTCGCCGACCCGGTCCTCATCGACACCGTGCCTGCGCCAATCCCCGGCACCCTGCGCGCCGTCAACATCGCCGGTCGCGCCGGGGC